>DATHNB010000051.1:0-25742 GCA_035486495.1 Ferruginibacter sp.
CCAAAATGGTTTCCATTGCAATGTTACCGGTATATGATAAAATGTTTCATTATGATTATCATTCACGTCTTTTGCAATACCTGTTGAAAGGCTCAAATAAGACTGTGCGCTAATTGAAAGAGAAAATAAAATACAGCAAAATAATATAGTTAATAATTTAATCATAGTGCAAACAATAATTGATCGAAAAATTTTAGTTGGAAGGTAAAGCTTCTGTATTCCCTATCGTTTTTTTGCCTAACCTATAACTTCCTCCTACCTGAAAACTAACATCCTTTGTGCCGACGTTTAATTGAGCAAATGTTGTAAACTTATTTCGTGTAAAATGAAAAGTATTTGTAAAATAAGTAGGGTTAATTTGGCTTGAATCTCCTTCATAGTGTTTTCTGGAAACAGCAGAACTTCCCACACCTAATTTATAGCCAACCTCGTTCCCACTTCTACTCATTTTTTTTATAATCTCTGCATAAAGTCCGAGTGTTTTTACAAATCTTTCTTTATCAACGATATCAGTAGCCGAATCAGGTAGTGATTTTCTGAAAGTCAAATAATCTCCAAATTCTCTTTGTAAAGATGATTCCGCTCCTATACGAAATTCGCTGCCATGTCTACCTATTGTCTCGGCAAGATCTATTCCTCCGTTAAACCCATAGGCTCCAAAATATTTATTCTGCTGAGGATAGGAAATATTATTATTAGAATAATCGTGTAGATCATAATCCCCCAGGATAATATTTGCAGCATAATAAGCCTGAAAATGACCGAAATTATGACTACGGGAAAAACTCCCCTGAAAATCGTATGTATTATCTCGCAGGTCATAATTAGCGGCCCCTGTTGTAAAATGAGCATTAACGTAAGTAGCGGACTTAATAGAATCTGATTTTACCGGAATAGTATAGTATGGATGAGAATCAGTATGAAGCTGGCTTAATAAATAAGAAGGAGCAGTGCAATTACTGAACCAAACAGCAATTACCAATAGTGGTATAAAGTATTTTTTCATAATTGCACAATTATTTTATGAAGATACATATTTAAAAAGTTTACTAATTCATCGATTGTCATGTACATATACTATTTATTCAACGAAAAGGTTGGGCAAATATTTTAAAATAAAAAGGATCCGGTTAATTACCGGATCCTTTTTATTTTATACAGAAAAATTATACTTATTATTTAAAATAGCTAAGGTTAGTTTTTGGTGTTAGTGTTAACAAAGTTTCATACATCAGCTTGATCGTGTTTTCCACATCATCTTTATGCAGCATCTCAACAGTTGTATGCATATAACGAAGCGGGATCGAGATCAACACACTTGGACAGCCTTCATTGGCATAAGCAAATGAGTCTGTATCAGTACCTGTGCTTCTGCTTACAGTATGCAATTGCGTAGGTATCTTATTTTTAGCTGCAACATCTTGTACCACATCTAATAATTTATTATGTACCGCAGGGCCAAAAGTTAACGATGGACCTTTACCACAAACAGTATCTCCCTGTATGATCTTATTGATCATCGGTGTAGAAGTATCATGCGTTACATCCGTAATAATAGCAATATCAGGCTTAATTCTGCGGGCTATCATTTCGGCCCCACGTAACCCTATTTCTTCCTGCACTGCATTTACTATATACAATCCAAAAGGCAGTTTCTTTTTATTTTCTTTTAAAAGTCTTGCTACCTCGGCTATCATAAAACCACCTATGCGGTTATCGAATGCACGACCTATTAAATAATCGTACGCTAATTCTTCGTAACCATCTTCATAAGTAGCAACAGCGCCGATATGTATACCAAGATCTTCTACTTCCTTTTTTGTTCTTGCACCACAATCCAAAAACAAATTATCTACTTTAGGTTGTGTTTCTTTATCCGCACTTAATCTTGTATGAATAGCGGGCCAGCCAAACACTGCTTTTACTGCACCTTTTTTACCATGGATCAAGACACGCATTGATGGCGCAATCTGGTGATCTACACCCCCGTTTCTTTTTAAATAGATCAATCCTTCCGCAGAAATATAATTCACGAACCAGCTTATTTCATCGGCATGTGCTTCTATCACTACTTTAAAAGGAGCCGTTGGATTGATAACACCTACAGCTGTTCCATAAGGATCGGTAAAAAAAGTATCTGTATATGGCTTAACATATTCCAGCCACATTTTTTGCCCACTGCTTTCAAAACCTGTTGGTGAAGGATTGTTGATGTATTTTTTTAAGAATGTGTAAGACTTATCTGTAAGTATACTCTTTGTTTTTTTTGCTACTGCCATTGATAGTAATTAAATTATTGTTTGATTATTATTTGTGGAGAAAGTATTGAATCACTCTTGATATTATTTGCATTTATAAGCGTAAATTGAAAATGGGCAATATCATCACTATCGCATTGTGCACTTATTGTTTGATAAGGAGGAACGATATTATGATTTACAAAACTTATAGTAATATCACCCCCCTGATTACTTGCTGCAGAAAAAACAGGCAATCCGAAATTCTGAGAAAACTGACTAAGCGGACAAGGAACAATTTCCTGGACAACTAAAGTGTCGCTGGGACTGGACTGAATATTTTTAAATGAAAGGGTAAATACCAATAGCTCGCCTTCTTGAATAACAGTGCTGTTAACAGACTTAAATGTTAGCGACGGTTTAGAAGTCTTATTTTTTTTACAGCCAAGAAATATCAAGCTAATTGCAACAATTAAAATTGTGTACCGCATCTTTGTGTATTAATAATCAAATTTAATGATAGAAATTGAATACTGCTGTTAAAAATATCGATCTTCCGGAAAGGATATTTACTGCTACAACAGGGAGTTTTAGTGACCTTGCGCTGGAAGTATTCCGTTACCAATATAATAATAATAATATCTACCGTCAATATTGTCAAACGCTTAAGGTCAATGTAGATAATATAAACATAATAGAAAAGATCCCTTTTTTGCCAATCAATCTTTTTAAAACACATACCATTATCACAACTGTATTTGAACCTGCTGCCATATTTGAAAGCAGTGGTACAACACAAACGATCAATAGTAAACACGTAGTTAAAGACGTTGGATTATACGAAAAAAGCTTCTCTGATTGTTTCAATTTGTTTTACGGCAAGCCGGAAGAATGGTGCATTATTGCTTTGCTACCATCCTACCTCGAAAGAAGTAATTCATCGTTGGTATGGATGGCCGAAAAGTTGATACAACAAAGCAAACATCCTCAAAGTGGATTTTATTTACATGATACCAAAGCCTTGCATGAAACATTAGTAGCATTAGAAAATAATAAACAAAAAACTTTATTGATCGGTGTAACGTTTGCACTCCTTGATTTTGCCGAAGAATATTCAATGCGATTACAACATACAACCATTATGGAAACGGGTGGTATGAAAGGGCGAAGAAAAGAAATGACGCGTCAGGAAGTACATACGATCCTTTGCAGTAGCTTTCAAATACAAAACATCCATTCAGAATACGGTATGACGGAATTATTGAGCCAGGCCTATTCAAAAGGTGATGGTATTTTTAATTGTCCGCCATGGATGAAAATATTGATACGGGATGAAGATGATCCATTAACTGTTCATTCATCCACTCAAAACAAAACATTAAGCGGCGCCGTAAATATTATTGACCTTGCCAATATTTATTCCTGCGCTTTTATTGCAACAGAAGATGCAGGAAAACTATATCCAGATGAAAGTTTTGAAATATTAGGCAGGCTGGACAATAGTGATATCAGGGGTTGCAGTTTGCTGGTACTATGAGTTTGCAAAGTGAAAATTTAAAAGTTAAAACCAAAAAGCCGGAAATATTATACTAAAAGTAAAACCCCATAAGTTGATAGCTTATGGGGTTTTACTTTTAGTTTTTGACTTATATTTTTATACCGCCACATTGAAATCTCTCAACGCATCATTCAAACTTGTCTTAAGATCTGTAGATGGTTTTCTTTGACCGATGATCAGTGCACAGCCAACGCTGTATTCTCCTGCAGGAAATTTCTTAGTATATGAACCTGGTATCACTACGCTTCTTGCCGGCACTATACCTTTGTATTCAACTGGTTCTGCACCGCTAACATCAATTATTTTAGTAGATTTTGTTATTACCACATTCGCGCCAAGTACGGCTTCTTTTTCTACCCTGACACCTTCTACCACAATACAACGGCTACCGATAAAACATCCGTCTTCAATAATAACGGGGCTAGCCTGCAGTGGCTCCAACACGCCGCCGATACCTACACCGCCGCTTAAATGTACATTCTTGCCAATCTGTGCGCAGCTGCCCACAGTTGCCCATGTATCTACCATCGTACCTTCGTCTACGTATGCTCCAATGTTTACATAGCTTGGCATTAGTACAACATTTTTTGCTAGATAAGCACCATATCTTGCGACAGCATGAGGCACAGCCCTTACTCCCAGTGCCGCATAGCCGCTTTTTAATTTCATTTTATCATAAAATTCAAAAGGTGGCAATGTCATTGTTTCCATTTGCTGAATACCGAAGTACATTAGTATTGCCTGCTTTACCCATTCATTTACCTGCCAGCCATTTGCTGCTGGCTCTGCGGTACGCAATCTACCTTTATCTACTTCTTCAATTACGGCTCTTACAGCGTCCCTATATTGTTGCTCTTTTAATAAATCACGATTAGCATAGGCTAACTCTATCAATTGTTTCAATTCCATTTGTTTTTATTTGTTGCAAAAATAATTAATAGTATCTGTCAATTCTTATTTATATACAATAGATTCACTTTCTACATTGTATCCATGGATGCATTGTAACACCTTTCTGTTGATAGTGTCATTTAACATAGTTATATTCTTTTCATCCTTATCACGACTTAAAAAGTTATGATGCAGATGATAACAGATCGCTAATAATTTGGCTCTTTTTTTCTTTAAGCCGTTATTGATAAATCTCGCTGCTATCTCACTGTCTTCTCTACCCCATCCTACGATATCATCGTTGTACCCATTTACTTTTATAAAATCTTCTTTCCAAAATGCCATATTGCAGCCAATAACACCACTTATATTATTTTGCGTACTATAATATAAAAACGGGGCAATAAAAGGGATACGCATAGCATTAAAACGATTATTGACACCATGCGAAAAAACGCCGAATGTGATATTGTTTTTAAGGATAGATCTTTGTGTGATCTCCTTATTCAATAAACACCTCGATCCTTTTACAAAAAAATCTTTTTCCGCAACTTCTAAATGATCTTTTATAAAATTCTTATGTAACACTATATCTCCATCCACCTGAATAATATATTGATAAGAACTATTTCTTACAGCTTCATTTAAAATAATAGTTCGTTGATATCCATTATCCTTCTGCCACACATGTACTATCGGGACAGGGAAATTTTTTCTTACTTTATCTATAAATTGTTTTGTTTCGGGTCTGCTTCCATCGTCTGCAATAATAACTTCAGTTGGCAATACCTGTTGCGAGGCTACGCTTAACAATGTTAACTTCAGCGCCTCTACCCAATTATACGTTGTAATGATAAGCGATACATCTTTTGAAATACACTTTTCCTCATACATCATTCTAAGCTTTGCGTATTTCAGCAATGCCCCATTGGCATGAAATTTTGCTAGTATAAAGCCGTGCCATCCATCTAAAAATCCACCTTTTAAAATAAACGCTTTTATAAAAGTAAATAACGGACTTAAAAATAATTTTACAAACCCCGGTTTTCTTCTTCCTTTTTCAAAATAATCCTGCGCAGCAAGTGTTGTGTATTTATCTGCTTTTAATATATGCGCAGAAATATCTTCATACGCATAATGCAGCAAATGCCCCTTTAGTAATATGGTTTTAAATATATTTGAATATTCCAGATCTTCATGTACAGATTTATTATTCCATTTAGCAAAAGATTTATGGTAAAGTCTCGCTTTAAGATCCATATTCTCCATGCCATGGCGGACAAATTTTACATAATAAAAATTTAACCTGTTCAGCAAATAAATTTGTTCTGTAAAGCCTTCTCTTTTTACTTTATTGATACTCTCAATTAAAATATCATCTAACACTTCATCCGCATCTAATGCTAAAATATAATCATTAACTGCCAGACTTGCTGCAAAATTGCGCTGCTTGCCAAAACCGAGCCATTCTTGTGTAATAAATGTTACACCTTTTTCAAGACATATTTCTTTCGTTCTATCTGTGCTTCCACTATCTACAACAATTATCTCATCTGCTACCTTCAAAGCAGCATCCAGAGCATCAGCAATATTGTGCTCCTCATTATAGGTTATAATTATGGTAGATATTTTATCCATTAATAGTAGTATGCAAATAACAGAAAGACGCTTAAAGGGGTGCAATATAAAAAGAAAAAAGCAAGTTATTCTCATATTATAATAAGGTCGTTTAATACTTATATAATAAATTCATTATCTGCTTTGCCCTTCTCAAAAAGCAAGTGTACCTTTACTCTAATAGTTGATACAATAGAAATAAAAATCGAATATGAACATAGGTTATGATGGAAAAAGGGTTTATCAAAATAAAATGGGGTTGGGCAATTATAGTCGTTCGCTCATTACTATCCTTGCACATCATTATCCGCAGAACAGGTATACATTATTTTCACCAAAGCGTACAAGTCTTTTCGATACAGCCACTTTTCTTAATGTGACAACCATATTTCCGCAAACTATAATAGGTAATAAATTCCCGGCCTTATGGCGCAGGAAAGAGATGCTGCATGACATTATAAATAATAAGATTGATATATACCATGGCCTTAGCAATGAGATACCAAACGGCATAGAAAAAACGACTGTAAAAACAGTAGTAACCATACATGATCTTATTTATGAACGCTATCCTGAAACCTATACACTTGATGTACGGTATATCAGCAGATGGAAAATAAAGCATGCCTGCAAGAATGCAGATGCCATTATCGCGATTAGTCAGCAAACAAAAAACGATCTTGTAAATTATTATGGTGTTGCTGAAAATAAAATTTCTATTTGTTATCAAACCTGTAACCCAATATTTCAAAGAATTGTAAGTAAAGAAGAAAAGGAGATAGTAAAAAACAGGTACAATTTGCCGGATACCTATTTTCTTTTTGTAAGTTCTATTACCGGAAGAAAAAACCTGATAGCCATCTGTAAAGCGATGGTTTTATTGAAAGATAAAATAACTATTCCACTTGTAATTATAGGTGACGGCAAAAAAGAAAAAGCAGAAGCGAAAAATTTTATGCAAGAAAATGGCATGACCAACAGCTTACTATTTTTAAATGAATTACCACAATCCAAAGAAAATAATTTTATTAATGCGATAGACTTTCCGGCAATATATCAACAGGCGCTGGCTTTAATATACCCTTCAGTTTTTGAAGGTTTTGGCATACCATTATTAGAAGCGCTATACAGCGGCTTACCTATCATAAGCAGCAATACATCCAGCTTGCCGGAAGTTGGTGGAGATGCGGCTATCTATTTTGATCCGCATGATTATATTGCGTTAGCTGATTGTATGACACAAGTAGCGACAGATCCAGTATTGGTTGAAACAATGCGCAGCAAGGGGTTTGCACAAGCAGAAAATTTCACTACACAAAAATGTGCCGACAGTGTAATGCAGGTTTATAAAAAATTATTATGATCGATTTTACAAAAGATATTGAAGCTTGTCTGCAAGTGCTGCACAATGGCGGACTTATTTTGTATCCTACAGATACGATCTGGGGAATCGGCTGTGACGCTACAAACGAAAAAGCTGTAGAAAAGATCTACCAATTAAAAAAACGATCAGATGAAAAAAGTATGATCATTTTGTTGGCTGAACAAAGAGATATTATCAATTACGTCACTCAGCCCGATCTTGGTGTTTTCGATTATTTACGTGAGGTAGAAAAACCAACAACTATTATTTATAGCGATGCCATCGGATTAGCAGAAAATGTTATTAATAAAAATGGAACTATTGCAATAAGAGTTGTTGACGAAATATTTTGCAAACATTTGATCAAAAGATTTCGTAAACCAATTGTATCTACGTCAGCTAACGTTTCCGGATACCCGCCGCCAAAAATATTTTCGGATATTGATATTCTAATTAAGGAAGGAGTAGATTATGTTGTAAAATACAGGCAGGATGATACAACTATTGCAAGTCCGTCAGCTATTGTGCAATGGAACCCTGATGGTAGTTTTGATATTATAAGACCGTGATAAATTAAGAATTAGGAATGATGAATTAAGAATTTTTCTTCATTATTAAGGTCTGGTATGAATTTACTATTGCTCCCAATTTGCATTCTTAATTCCTAATTCTTCATTCTTAATTAAAACAGGCTAAGTCCTAAACCAAGCTGAATACTCTGGCTCTTCCATTGATCCTGATTATCAAGATTATTAATATTACTTAACCCAACCGCATAACGCCCATATATGCGCAGGCTTGATACTTTTACTTCTATTCCTCCCAACACCGAAAAATCTCCAAACTTAAAAGCATCTTTACCATTTTGCACCAAACTTTCATCCCGGTTTAATAGGATGCTATATTGAGGACCAGCTTGTATTGCTATCGATTTAGATAATTTATATTCCAATAAAACAGGAATACTTAAATAGCTCATTTGTATTTGTGATAATTTATTAGGATCGAAATTATACAATGCATTTGTGTTACTCGCCGTATCGATATTTACCTGACTGAATAATACTTCTGGTTGAACCGCCCAATATTTCCCCATACCAATTGTCCCAAAAATACCTGCATGATAACCAAAGCTAAATTCATTGCTAAAGGCCTCGCCCGTTAATTTATTAATGTTGGCGCCTGCTTTTATACCAAATGTAAAAACTTGTGCATTAGCTGCAGAAGAAACAGATATTATTATGATCAATGCAAAAAAAACTCTTTTCATAAATTATACGTTTAAAACTGTAAGATACTATATGTAAACAATAAATATACCAATCGCTATTATTACGTGCATGTTATAGACTATGTTATGCGAAGAAAGTTTAATTGTCCAGCCTTCTCTTGTCATGCTGAGGAACGAAGCATCTCATTCATAAAATAACAGAATGGTTATTAAAGATAAGATGCTTCGTTCCTCAGCATGATAAGAGCTTTTTGTTTTATTGCGAATAGAAAATGTTGTTTGAGCTTTGCCAGAAATATGTAACAATTACTTCACTTTACTACGATTGGGTTATACGACAAAAAAAGCATACCTTTGCGCTTTATTATTTACGAGTATTGCATGAGTTGCCTTAATGGCTGTTGAATTTAGTACTGATTTTCATTCCTTTACACAAGGACGTTTAGCAAATTAACAACAGGTAAGTGGCATATCATGTAAACATAAAACATTTTACATGAACGCATTTCAAGCCTTAGGCTTAAACGAACAATTAGTACAAGCGATAACCGATCTAGGTTTCGAAACCCCCACTCCAATTCAGGAACAAGCCATCCCCGTTTTATTATCCGGCACAATGGATTTTGTTGGATTAGCACAAACCGGTACAGGTAAGACTGCCGCTTTTGGTTTACCATTATTACATTTGATCGATCCAACTCAAAGACATCCTCAAGCGTTGATTGTTTGTCCGACAAGAGAATTGTGTTTGCAAATAACCAATGACCTTTCGATCTTCATGAAACACACCAAAGGCGTTTATACAGAAGCGGTTTATGGTGGAACGTCGATCATGATGCAAATTAAAAATCTTAAAAGAGGCGTGCACATTGTTGTTGCAACTCCAGGAAGATTAATTGACCTTATTGAACGTAAAGCCATCGATCTTCAAAAAGTAAAATATGTAGTATTAGATGAAGCCGATGAAATGTTGAACATGGGCTTTAGAGATGATATTGATTTTGTATTAAAGAACACCATCAACAGAGAAAGTATTTGGTTGTTCAGTGCAACAATGCCACCGGAAGTTAGAGCGATCGCGAAAAACTTCATGGAAAATCCTAAAGAAATTACGGTTGGTAAAAAGAATAGCGGTAATGCAAATATCGATCATCAGTTTATGACGGTTGCTGCACACCAACGTTACGAAGCTTTGAAAAGAGTGATCGATTTTAATCCTGGTATGTATGGTATCATTTTTACGCGTACCAAATTGGATGCACAGGATATAGCAGAAAAATTAACAAGAGAAGGATACGAAATTGAAGCATTACATGGTGATCTAACTCAGCAACAGCGTGATAAAGTAATGGGGCGTTTCCGTCAGAAACATTTACAACTATTGATCGCAACGGATGTTGCGGCACGTGGTATTGATGTTGATGGTATCACCCACGTTATCAATTACGAATTACCTGATGATATTGAAGTATACACGCACAGAAGCGGACGTACGGCTCGTGCTGGTAAAACAGGTATCTGTTTATCAATTTGTCATTCAAGAGAAACATTCAAGATCAAGCAATTGGAAAGAATGGTTAACTCTCAGTTCCATAAAATAGATGTACCAAGTGGTAAAGAAGTTTGTCGCAAACAATTTTTCCATTTTATGGATAAATTAATGCAGGCTGATGTATCTAGTGGCGATTACGAAACATACATGCCCGACTTACAGGAAAAATTTGCAGACATTACTAAAGAGGAAATTTTACAAAGAGTTGCTTCATTAGAGTTCAGTCATTTTTTAAAGTATTATGAAAATGCACAGGATCTAAATACAAATATGCGCGCTCCGGCAAGAGATAACAGAGATGGAAATTTTGCTCCAAGAGATAATGATAGCAGAAGAGAAAGAAGCAATTCAAATCAACGCGATAATGGTTATACAAGATTGTTCATCAATCTTGGAACTAAAGACGGTTTCTACAAAGCAAACTTCTTACAATTCATCTTAGACGAAAGCAATCTTAAAAAAGAAGTGCTTGGCCGAGTTGATATGAAAGAAATGAATAGCTGGGTAGAAGTTGATAAAGGTTCTGCTGCAAAAATGATCAGTGCATTGGATGGAAAAAAACATAGCGGTCGTGCAATACGCATGAACGAAGCTGATGGCGGATTTAAACCAGGCGGTGGTGATAATCGTGGTGGTAGCGGAGAAGGAAGAAAAAGAACTTATAGTAGAGATAGGAACTAATCACAGACATATTTTAATTAAAATAACCCGAAATTTTTTTCGGGTTATTTTTTTAATGTTCAATTATCAATGCTCAATATTCAATGTTCAACTGATGAACTTCAATAATTAAGGTGTTTTATAATTGAGAATTGAACATTAAATATTGAGCATTGACCATTATTTCAAAAATCCTTTAATTTCCTGCAACTTCAAAAGCGCTTCCACCGGTGTTAAACGATTAATATCCGTATTTTCCAATAACTTTCTAATCTCATCAAACGTTGCAGAATGTGCATCAAAAATACTGAGCTGCATTTTAGGTACTGCTATTTGTTTCACAGTATCTTCAATAGGGCTACCTACATGCGTTTCTTCTAGCTGTACTAAAATTTCATTCGCTCTATCTATTAATGATGGCGGCATACCGGCCATTCTTGCTACGTGAATACCAAAGCTGTGTGTACTTCCACCCGGTGCCAATTTTCGCAAGAAGATAATTTTATTACCTACTTCTTTATTGGTGACATGATAATTTTTTACGCCCTCAAATTTATTTTCGAGTTCATTCAATTCATGATAATGCGTTGCGAATAATGTTTTAGGTGAGTATTGGCTCTTGTACAAATATTCAACAATGCTCCATGCGATTGAGATGCCATCGTAAGTAGATGTACCTCTTCCGATCTCATCCAACAATATCAAACTTCTTGAAGTAATGTTGTTGATGATGCTCGCCGTTTCATTCATCTCAACCATAAATGTACTTTCGCCACCACTTAAATTATCTGACGCTCCTACCCTTGTAAATATTTTATCCGTTAAAGGAATTTTTGCATCTGATGCAGGAACAAAACTTCCCATATGCGCCATTAATGTGATGAGTGCTGTCTGACGAAGGATCGCACTTTTACCACTCATATTCGGACCAGTCAGAATAATGATCTGTTGCGTTTCAGGATCTAAAAATATATCATTAGAAATGTACGATTCACCAACAGGTAAATTTCTTTCTATAACAGGATGCCTGCTATCTTTCAACTCTAACGCATTTCCATCATGCACCGATGGTTTTTTATAATTAAAATGAAGTGCGTTGTTTGCGAAACAAGTAAGACAATCCAATACTGCCAATACATTTCCGTTCACTTGCATTGGTGCAATATAATCCTGCAATTCATTTAACAGTTTTTCAAAAAGCTGTAATTCTATCTGCAATATTTTATCTTCTGCACCGAGTATTTTTTCTTCGTAAACTTTTAATTCAGGCGTGATGTAACGTTCTGCATTCGCCAGTGTTTGCTTACGTATCCATGTTTCAGGAACTTTTGGTTTATGCATATTGGTTACTTCCAAATAATAACCAAACACATTATTGAAACTTATTTTTAAAGAAGAAATGCCTGTAACCTGCGCTTCTTTCTGTTGTAATTCTAATAAATAATCTTTACCACCACTTGATATTTTTCTCAACTCATCCAACTCTTCATTAATGCCCATCGCGATCATGCCGCCTTTGCTTGCCAATGCCGGAGGGTTTTCATTGATCTCTTTTACAATTTTTTCAAAAATTAATTTGCAGGGATTTAATGAATCTCCCAATCTTTTTAAATACGGATTATCAATTGATGCGCAAATTGATTTAATGGCATCAACCTGTTGTAAACCTTTTGCAATTTGTAAGACTTCCCGTGGATTAACTTTTTTTAATGGTACTTTACTTACCAATCTTTCAATATCACCGGCCTGCTTAACATGTAATGATATTTGATTTCTAACATCAACTTCTTTTATCAAAAACTCAACCGTATCCAAACGTTCGTTGATCTTGATAATATTATTTAATGGCAACACCATCCAGCGTTTCAACATACGTGCACCCATTGGCGAAACAGTATTGTCTATTACTTTTAACAAAGTATTGCTTCCTTCTGCGCCACCAAATAACTCGAGATTACGAATGGTAAAACGATCCATCCACAAATGTTCTTCTCTATCGATTCTTTGTATAGAAGTGATATGTCCTAAATTAGGATGCTCTGTATCTTTTAAATAATGCAGTATTGCGCCTGCTGCAATGATGCCCGCGAACATTCCTTCTACACCAAAACCTTTCAGACTGTGTGTACCAAAGTGTTTTAGCAAACTTTCAGTTGCATAGGCATCAGCAAAGATCCATTCATCCAATGTGTAGGTAAAAAATTTGGAGCCAAAAAATTCTTTGAAATTCTTTTGTTGGTTGCGTTGAAAAATTACTTCTGCAGGCTGTAAGCTTTGCAATAATTTATCTGCATACTCTTTATCGCCTTCAGCAATAAAAAATTCTCCGGTACTAATATCTAAAAAAGCAATCCCTATTTTATTTTCGTTGAAATGTATACCAGCTAAAAAATTATTTTTATTATGCTCTAATAATTTATCACTTGTTGCTACACCCGGCGTTACCAATTCTGTTACGCCGCGTTTCACAATTCCTTTAACGTCTTTAGGATTTTCTAACTGATCACAAATTGCCACACGGTATCCAGCTTTTACTAATTTATGCAGATACGTATCTAAAGAATGATGAGGAAATCCAGCTAACTGAGAGGAATCTGCATTACCGTTATTTCTTTTGGTTAATGTAATTCCCAAAACAGCAGATGCGTTTACAGCGTCCTGACCGAATGTTTCATAAAAATCACCCACTCTAAACAATAATATAGCATCGGGGTAGCGAGCCTTGATAGCACTGTGTTGTTGCATTAGTGGAGTTTCCCCGGTTGCCTTGGCCATAATTAAGTTTTGACGACCGACCACCGACAACTGACCATCGATAAAATACATAAATTATAACGCTATGTTCTTCGGTCGTCGGTGGTCAGTCGTCAGTCGTCGTCCAACGGCAAAAATAAGGTCTTTCGACACGCAAAAAATACCGTTTCTCCCCAATGTGAATTACTTTTGCCTATAATTTTGGGAGATGCGAAAATTGAGCATGGATGAACTAAACCGTAAGTCGGTTGATGAGTTTAAAAGGTCGGAAAAGATACCCGTTATTGTAGTGATGGACAATATACGCAGCATGCATAATGTGGGCAGTGTTTTTCGTACAGCAGATGCATTTTTGTTAGAAGCAATTTATCTATGTGGATATACAGCACAACCTCCACATCGGGATATTAATAAAACTGCTTTGGGTGCTACAGAAACCGTTTCCTGGAACCATTTTGCCACTACTGTTGAAGCCGTTAATGAATTACAAAAAAACGGCTATAAAGTATATGCCATCGAACAGGTAGAAAGCAGTATCTCTTTAGAAAAATTCAGCATACGTGCTGATGAAAAAACCGCAGTTGTTTTTGGCAATGAAGTGGAAGGTGTTCAGCAGGAAGTTATTGCTATGTGTGAAGGCTGTATTGAAATACCACAATTAGGAATGAAACATTCACTCAATATTTCTGTGGCAGCAGGAATTGTTTTGTGGGAAATTGTAAGAAATAAAATTAATTAATTTGCTTTAAAATTATAATATGGCAGCAGCATCTACTATTAAAAATTACTTGTCGCTTATAAAGTTTAGTCATACTATTTTTGCACTACCCTTCGCAATGATCGGTTTCTTTTTGGGGAGATTTTCTTTAACTGGGCCACAATCGATCAATGAATTAATCTTTAAATTTATCTTGGTATTGGTCTGTATGATAACGGCGCGCAGTGCGGCTATGGCTTTCAACCGCTGGTTAGATGCGAAGTATGATGCATTAAACCCACGTACGGCCATCAGAGAAATACCTGCTGGTATTATTACTAGCAAAAATGCTTTGCTTTTTACAATTGGTTCTGCTGTATTATTTATGATAACCTGTTTTTTTATTAATACACTTTGTTTGATATTATCACCCGTAGCATTGTTCGTTATTTTATTTTATAGTTACACTAAACGTTTTACGGCTTTATGTCATTTGGTATTAGGCATTGGTTTAAGCCTTGCTCCTATTGGCGCATATATTGCAGTGACCGGGCATTTTGATCTGTTACCTGTGCTATTTTCTTTCACTGTTTTATTTTGGGTGAGCGGCTTTGATATTATTTATGCTTTGCAAGATGAAGCCTTTGATAAAGAACATCAATTACACTCCATACCAGCTGCATTAGGAAAAGCAAATGCATTAAGAGTTTCTGAATTATTACATGTATTGTCTGCAGCTTGCGTTGTATATGCAGGTATACACGGTCATTTTAGCTGGGCATATTGGGCAGGTGTTGCTGTATTTATCGGTATGCTTATCTACCAACACTCTATTGTAAAACCTACTGATCTTAGAAAAGTTAATCTGGCATTTATGACAGCAAATGGTATTGCATCTGTTGTATTTGCTGTATTTGTTTTACTCGACATCTTTATTAACCGTTAATCATGGCGCGAATATTAGCAATAGATTATGGCGGAAAAAGAACAGGCATTGCTGTTACAGATCCTTTACAGATCATTGCTAGAGGGCTACTTACTATTGATTCTAAGGAGCTCATCCCTTTTTTAAAAAAATATTTAGCAGAAGAAACTGTTGAACTGATCATCATTGGCTTGCCAAAAAACTGGGATGAAAGCGATACACATGGCACTCCTTTGGTAGAAGCTGCCATCAAAAAAATACAGAAAGAATTCCCTGCAATACCACTCAAAACAGTGGATGAACGCTATACTTCAAAAATGGCAAAAGATGCCATGCTGGAAATGGGCATGAAGAAAAAGGATCGCCGCGTCAAAGGAAATGTAGATGTAATTGCCGCTACTATTATATTGCAGGAATATATGCGAAGCACTTCAAATTTCTAAAAGGAAATATCCTTCCGTTATCATAAATTTGCCAATTGTCTTAACATTAAAATAATGCTCCTTTTAGGAGCTGGAGAGTAAATTATGATTCTTCCAATAGTAGCGTATGGCGCACCGATTTTAAGAAAAGCTTGCAAAGATATTTCAGCTGATTATCCCGATTTACAAAAACTGATCACTGATATGTGGGAAACCATGTACAACAGTAATGGCGTGGGTATAGCCGCTCCGCAAGTGAATAAAGATATCCGCTTGTTTGTCATGGACAGCGAACAGATATTTAACAATATGGAAGATGGTGAAGAAAATGAATACCCTGGAGATAATGGCTACAAAGGTGTTTTCATCAATGCACATATCACAAAATTAGACGGCGACGAATGGGCATACAATGAAGGATGTTTAAGCATTCCTAAAATACGTGAAGATGTTTTCAGAAGCGAAAAAGTAACCCTATCATATGTTGATGAAAATTTCCAACCTTTTACTAAAACATTTTCCGGCATTACAGCCCGCGTAATATTGCATGAGTACGACCATATTGAAGGAAAACTATTCATCGATTATTTAAAGCCGTTGAAACGCACTATGATCAAAAGAAAATTGGATGATATTTCTAAAGGCAAAGTGAAGGTTGATTATAGGATGATTTTTCCAAAGTAGATTTCAAAGTCAAAATTTAAAAGTTAAAACCAAAAGGTGAGTGAATACAGTTTGCCAACTTATTGGCTTTAACTTTTTACTTATTACTTTATATTGCAGGTATGATAAAAAAGATCATACCTGCTTTTTTTTGTTGTATACTTTATATTACATCTTATGGGCAACAGACAAAAGATACTGCTGTGTATATTGGCGGTAAGAATATCTTATTATCTGAAGTTGTTGTTAATTCTAAATTAGATGTTGCATCTTTTATCAACAGGGTTAAAAATGATACTACTTTTTACAAGGCTTTTAAGAATCTTGATATACTTGGTTATACCTCATTGAATGATATCCGAATGCTAAATAAAAAAGGAGAAACGGCTGCATCCCTTTATAGCAAGACAAAACAAATAGAACAGAATGGTTGTCGCAATACGCAAATAATAAATGAACAGGTTACCGGAGATTTTTATACTAAAAGTCACCATTACAATTATTACACGGCAGAATTATACGCATCGCTATTTTTTGCACAAGGAACCATTTGTGGAGAAAATAATATAGTTGGAGATAAAGATATCTCAACCGAAGGTGTATCCGGCATGGAAAAACATAAGAAACAATTAGAGATGTTGTTCTTCAATCCCGGAAAAAAGATAAATGGTATTCCTTTCATTTCTAACAAGACGGCCATTTTTGATGATGACATGGCAGCCAAATATGATATGAGTATTGATATACAAGAACGCGATACTGTAAACTGTTATGTATTTTCAATAAAAGTAAAACCCAATTACACAAACGATATTGTGATAGATGAAATGACAACATGGTTTGACTGTAAAACTTTTGAAGTATTGGCAAGAAATTACACCTTAAGTTACGATGCAGGTGTATATGATTTTAATGTGCAGATGCAAGTGGAACTTACTCATTTTGGCGAATACCTTATCCCTTCTTTGTTACGCTATAATGGTGATTGGAAAGTTATTTTTAAGCCACGTGAACATGGCGTATTTACGGCTACGCTTTTTAATTTTAATAAATAGATCAACGCAGTAATGTTACCGTTCCTTTATCAAGTACTTTTCCGCGCAAGTCAGAGCCATATATAACATACACATAAACGCCTGCTGAAGCATTCTGCCCCTCTATGGTTCCGTCCCATCCCCTGTTTATATCGCTGGTAGTAAAAACTTTATTTCCCCATCTGTCGTAGATAGAAAAGTTTTCAAGATTGAATGTAATACCTGGCGGAATTCTGAAAATATTATTTTTCCCGTCTGGTGCAAAAGCATTTGGGATAAATATCTTATCATACACCTGAATAGTAATAGTGTTACTGTCTACACAATCATTTACTGATGTAACACTTAACTGATAAACAGTAGTAACAACAGGATCGGCAATAGGTGTTTCACTTTCAGGATTGATCAATCCTGTTGTAGGTGTCCATTCAAAACTTCCGATATTCCCTGTAATTATGCTATTTATTTTTGCAGTATCATACCTGGCCAAAATTATACTGTCAGGAGAAAATGTAATAGTAGGAATGGAATAAACCACTGCTGTAATAATATTTGATGTTACTGTAGATACTGTATAACAACCAGTATTACTAACGCTGGCAATACAAGTAACCTTATCATTATTTAATAAAGTATTATTGGTATAAATGGAATCATTTGTCCCCACAGGGTTACCGTTTATATACCATTGATAGGAAGGTGAAGGCCCAACATTACTTGTGTGAGCTATAAAAGTTACATTCTTGCCAAAACAAAAATTGTTTGTTGAAGACATAATATTTATAGTCGGAACTATATTTGGAACAACCGTCATTGTTAAGGTATCACTATTAGCAATATTGGTGGTGACACAGAAATAATTACTTGTTAATACACAATTTATTTTATCTCCTGTAGCTAGGTTATTATTCGCATAAGTATTGGTGTTAGTACCAACTGGATTCCCATTTAAATGCCATTGATAAGAAGGCGCATTGCCTCCGGAAGTAGGATTAGCCGTGAAAACAACTGATGAACCTTGACACACAGTTGTATTAGGTGTACTGATAGTTATCGTTGGCGTTACAGGATCTACAACATTTACTATAATGGAATCTGTAGCTATGTCGTTACATTGATCAACAATTGAAACTGAATAGGTCGTTGTTGCAGAAGGTGTTACAATAATATTTCTACCGTTTACTCCATTGCTCCAATTATAAGAAACATAAGGAGGTACTCCATATTGAGCTGAAGCTGATAATACACTGACATTCCCCTGACATATGGTTGCAGGAGAAGCTATAATATTTTTCATTTCAATAGTACGTCCCTGTATTAATAATTGAAATGGCTCATAAGCACTTACATATTGATTACTACAAATATTATCTGGACCACTCGTGACTGTATTAAATAAGCCTAATACAAACGTAATATTTTGCGGTACACAAGAAGGTGCAGTCAAACAATTTAGTATTGGGGGGATAGAGGCAAAACCCGACGCTCCTGTAGAATCAACCGTTATTAAATTCCCAGATTCATTATAACCTGGATCATTAACATTAGCACTAAATCCCACTGTGTCACAATTATTGGCTATTATAAAAAAAATAGCATCTTTATTAACAGCAGGTGAAGTTGTTGTTAACCCGAATTCAACAGCGACATTAGTGAAAGTAACTTTTGCCGGCGTAGCTATTGTAAAAGGGTATTTACATGCATTATTAACATTTCCATTATTCATAGATCCTGTAATAGATGCTACAGAAAGCGTAGCTGTAGAAGAAACTAACGGATCAATAATTACATTACCATTTAATAATTGCTGGTTTAAATTAATCGCATCAATCAATATTGATAAATGATTTTTATTTATTTTATACGTAAGGTATTGATATGTTTTAGCAGGATCCTTTTGCGCATACATTATAGCCTTGTTAATATGTGCAATTGTTTTTTTATTGAAAGAGAAATCAACTTCGCCTTGTTCCGACACTTTGCTTTGATCATCAGAAAATTGCATCTCTCCTGTTTCTGAAGCTCCTGTTGAATTAAACTCATCTGTAAAAACCAATTGTTGGTAGCTGGTAAATTTATTCTGCTTAATAATGAAATTAGTTTTAACTGATCCTTTATCAACGATCATTTCAGCATCGATCCCGGGAAAAATATTGATTATTTTTACCCCACCATCTCCTTCTGAAATGCTTGACCAATCTGCCTTTGCTAATACTTTCTCACCGCTTGCATCTTCTCCTGATAATTGCCAGTTATTAAAATAAAAAGTGCCTGCAATAGTCTTAATGTATGATCTCTTTTTATCCAGATCAAAACCTACGGGTTCTTGCTGATGACTTGCTTCAAATATATTTTTAGCGCCGGGCATTAACCGCTTGTCGATACTGAGCCATTGTCCATTCTTTTGATAGTTGATCTCTTGATTGGCCTTTACAATGTAAAATTTAGAAGCTGTATCCTTATCAATATAATATTTACTATCGCTCGTACGCTTTGAAATGATTTCAATAGCATTAGGTGTAGGATCATTGGTTGTTACAAAACCTGCGTCGGGGTGAGTAGTATAACCTTTATTATTTTCTAACCATTTTTCATCAGGCTTTTTATAACTCTTTGAAAAAGATGTAAAATTATATAATGCAGATTTTAATGTATGAGTTTTACTATTGGGATTCCCTGTCTGAAGAGTTTCAGGCATATTTTGTGCAATAACAGTATTACTACAAATAAAAAAAAGAGCCGCAACCATAAAGGCAATAGTCTGGGCATTTTTTTTCATTTTTTTCATTTTTGTACGTCGACAAAGCTATCTTTTAAAAAGAAATAATATTCCTAATTCCAAGTTAAGATTAGGTCAAGTGATCTTATGATGCCTAATTAATATATGTAAAGTGTATTTTAAAGATAGGAAATATTATAATTCCCAACCTGCGGCCAGTACATCTGCGATATGCATTGTTTTTAAGTGAAGGTCTTTATTCTTGATATAACCATCGATGTGCATCAAACAACTTAGGTCTGTTGAGATAATATACTCGGCTCCTGTAGCTAATGCATTAGCAACTTTTTGATCGGCCATTCCAATAGAGATAGCATCAAACTTTACAGAAAAAGTGCCACCAAAACCACAGCATGTTTCCACATCATTCATTTCAACCAATTCCAAACCTTTTACAAAACTTAATAATTTACGGGGAGCCTCTTTTATTTTACATTCTCTCAATGCTGCACAACTATCATGATAAGTTGCTTTCACGTTCAATTCAGCACCATAATTATCGATCTTCAACACATCAACTAAAAATTCAGAGAATTCGTAAATATGTTTACTAAGGTTTTTTACCTTATGGTCATCAGGAGATTCTTCTAATAATTTTGTATAATAATTTCTTACAAAACCTACACAGCTAGCACTTGGTGCCACAATATAATCAGCACCTTCAAAATCTTTTACAAATTTATTACATACAGCTTTTGCTTCTTCCCAAAAACCGGCATTGAAAGCCGGCTGCCCGCAACATGTTTGATTGGTATTATAATGTACATCGCAGCAAGCTTTCTCCAACACTTTAACCATGTTAAAGGCCGTCTGTGGATATAACTGATCTACAAAACATGGTATAAATAAATGAACCTTCATGCTTTCCATCCCCGAAGGGAACAACAAGATATTTAAATGATTAGAATATTATATGCCTTACGGATGTAAGGATAGTTGTATCATTTTCAATGCAGTAATCGCAGCTTCTTCACCTTTGTGGCCATGCTTGCCTCCTATTCTCTCTTCAGCCTGTTGTTGATCATCAACCGTTAGCACACCAAAAACTGTTGGTACCGGTAAAGATAAATTCAAGTGTAACACACCGTCAGTAACCGCTTTACATACATACTCAAAATGAGGTGTATCACCTTTTATTACACAGCCCAATGCAATAAATGCATAAGGTTTATCTGCTTTATTTTTATGTGCTTCCCATACTCTTTTAATAGTAAAAGGAATCTCGAATGCGCCGGGAACAGTGATTGTTTTAGACTGGATCTTATTTTCCCACAATACTTTTCTGCAGCCTTCGTCTAGTTTATTAACAATAGCAGCGTTCCATTCGGTACGTATAATAATTACATAGGCATCCGATGGAAGTTGGATGCCTGCTGTGGTATTATATAAGTTTGATGTTGTTACTAATGACATAACTATTAATTAAAAAAATGATGAATTAATAATGATGAATACTACATTACTGCTAATTCTTAATTCATCATTCTTAACTCTTAATTTAATACGCCTAATTGCGCAAGATATTTATCTGCATCTTTTGAGTGCGTACTATTTGGATAATCATCTTTTACTTTCTGAAACAATTCAATTGCATCAGATGTTTTACCGATAGTTTCTGCAAATAAAGCAGCTTTAAAAAATCCCTCAGATGCACTGAATTCATCTTTTTCGTTTACCGTTGCTGACTTTTTGTAGTAAGTAAATGCATCGTCATTATTGTTTAGTTCTGCATAAGCATCGCCTAACATAGAGTACGCTGCGCTTTGCACTTGTGTTGCTTTTGTAGAGAAATCTTTTAAGAATTTAACCGCATTTGCATAATCGCCGTTATGTAAATAACATGCTCCAGCAATATATTTTGCTCTGTTTCCCGCAGGTGTGCTGCCATAAGTAGATGCAATTTTCAATACACCGGTAACATTGTTACCGCCATTTAGTACAATATTGATAGAATCTTTACTGAAACCAGTCTGACTCATTTTATCAAAAAGCCCTTCTACAGGAAAAATAAGATCATCAGCCTTAGCCATTTTAGGTGCCTGGATAAAGTTTGTATACCCTAACCACAATCCGCCTAATATTATAACAGCCGATCCTATATAGATAACTTGTTTGCTGAATTTAGCCCAAAAGTCTTTCGCTTTCTCAACTATCTGTGTTTCTTCCATCATTTGTTTTTATGTTTTTTCGTTTTAATAGTTATGGTACTAGTCTACTATAAATGGATAATCTTGTTGTGCATATACATCTTTCAACAATTCATCATCAGCAGGCCAAGGACTTTCTTCTGCAAATTTTACACACTCTTCTACCTCTGCTTTTACTCTTTCGTCAATAGCTGTTATAACTTCATCAGTTACTTTATGCTCTTTTTTCAAAACAGCCAACACATGATCGATCGGATCTCTTTCTTTATATTCCTCTAATTCTTCTTTAGTACGATATTTTTGAGGATCACTCATACTATGCCCTTTGTAGCGGTAGGTCTTAATTTCTAATAAAGTTGGTCCACCTTTTTCTCTTGCTCTGTTAACCGCTTTTAATACAGCATCGTGAACGTTTTCAGGACTCATTCCGTCTACGCTATCAGCAGGCATTTCGTAACCATCGGCAATTTTGTAAATATCTAATACATTCGTTGTACGCGCTACAGAAGTACCCATCGCGTAGTTATTATTTTCACAAATAAATACTACAGGTAATTTCCATAACATCGCCATATTGAATGTTTCATGCAACATCCCTTGTCTTGCGGCACCATCACCAAAAAAGCAAAGAACTGCATTATTTGTACCTCTATATCTTTCAGCAAAAGCCAAACCTGCGCCAGTACCAATTTGTGCACCCACAATACCATGACCACCAAAAAAGCCTACATCTACACCAAAAAAGTGCATACTTCCTCCTTTCCCTTTACTACAGCCAGTAGCTTTACCATATAATTCAGCCATACAAGATTTAGCAGAAACGCCTTTAGCAACTGCCAAAGCGTGATCACGGTAAGCTGTAATAAACTTATCATCAGGATTAGTAGCCGTCATACAACCGGCAGCAACAGCTTCTTGTCCTATATATAAGTGACAAAAGCCCCGTATTTTTTGCATTCCATATAATTGGCCGACTTTTTCCTCAAATCTGCGCAATAAAAGCATTAATTCGTACCAATAAAGGTATGTTTCTTTAGAAAACTTTGTAGCCAATGAGTTAAGTTTTAGGGGGCAAAGATAAGAGGAAAAATTAAATTCAAGAGCCAAAAATCAAATTCACAGAACACAAATCCCAAAAAGCAATAAAACAAATTCCAATCATTGTATATACTGACTTTCAAGGCTTTCTAAACAGTTAAAATTTTAAGATCTTGATCCATATTTTGTTTTTTGGATTTTGCTTTTTGGGATTTTATTCCTTCTGGAATTAAGGTAACTTGCACCCTGATGCATCGCCTTTCCAAAATAATAACTACCCAATTCAAGAATTACAGCCTCACCTCTTTTAATTTTACGGAAAGAGTAGTAGGAATTTGCGGACCTAATGGAAAAGGAAAGACAAATCTTTTAGATGCCATTTATTACCTCAGCTTTACTAAAAGCTATTTTTCCAAATCAGATTCGATGAATATTTTATTTGGCGCTGATGGCTTTAGATTAGAAGGTGATTTTGGTAAAGAAAAAATTATCTGCATACATCGCGGTGTAGGAAAAAAAGAATTGTTTTTAAATGATGTGCCATATGAAAAATTCTCTCAACATATTGGCAAGTTCCCTTGCGTGATGATCGCTCCGGATGATGTTGAGTTAATAACCGGCGCTAGCGAAGAACGTAGAAAATTTATTGATACCGTTTTAAGTCAGATGGATGCTGATTACCTGCAACAGTTGATACAATACACCAAAGTATTGCAGCAACGCAACAGTTTATTAAAGCGCTTTGCGGAACAAGGAAAAACAGATTGGCATTTATTAGAAGTACTGGATGAGCAATTAATAAAACCAGGAGAATATATTTATACTAAACGAAAAGATTTTACTGCAGCACTAATCCCTTTGGTTCAAAAATTTTACAACCAGATCGCAGATAATGACGAGGCTGTCACATTGCAATACGAAAGTCAATTAAACACCAATAACTTTCAGGCAATCATTAATCAATTCAGAGAAAAGGATCTTATCCTACAACGTACGAATGGCGGCGTACACAAAGATGATATTTCTATACAATTAGACGGACAAATATTTAAAAACATTGCTTCGCAAGGGCAAAGAAAAAGTTTATTATTTGCGCTTAAACTAGCTGAGTTCGAATTATTAAAAATGAAGAAAGGCTTTGCGCCACTTCTTTTATTAGATGATGTTTTTGAAAAATTAGATAACAGCAGAATGCAAAATTTGTTGCACTGGGTTTGTAACGAAAACAAAGGGCAGGTTTTTATTACCGATACACACCAAGACAGGCTTGAACTGGCACTAACAGCATTAGATACTACTTACCAGATCATAGATTTATAATTAACTTTACACCATGGGTGAATTTTCAATGCAAGATGCTATACAGCAATTTCTAAAACAGAGCCGCTTGAAGAGTGGTATGCAGGCTTTGCGCATTGAAGAGATCTGGGAGCAGATAATGGGTAAAACAATTGCGAAATACACCGATAAAATTGAGATCATTAATCAAACATTATTTATCAATACAGCAGTTGGTCCATTGAAAAATGAACTGCTTTACCAAAAGGATAAAATAATTGAAAGAGTTAATGAAGCGTTGGGAGAAAAAGTAATTAGAGAAGTTGTAATTAAGTAATAAGTCAAAAGTTAAAACCCATAAGTTAAGAAGTTCGAGACTTTTTGGTTTTCACTTTTGATTTTTGAATCTGATTTTACATCCTGATTCTTGGATCAACAATTGTATACAATACATCAGCCAATAGATTAATAAGAATAAAAATACAGGCACTTACCAATACGGATCCCATTACCACAGGATAATCTAACTTCTCCAAAGCATCGACCGTTATTTTTCCGATGCCTTTCCAACCAAAAATATATTCTACAAAAAATGCTCCTGCTAATAATTCCGCAAACCATCCGGTGATAGCAGTTATAACAGGATTTAATGCATTGCGTAATGCATGTTTAAATATGACTGCATTTTTAGACAATCCTTTTGCATAAGCTGTGCGGATATAATCCTGATTTAAAACATCAAGCATACTACTGCGCGTCAATTGTGTTATAATGGCTAATGGCCGAATACCTAATGTAAAAGCCGGCAGAATTAAATTCTTTAAGGTTAAATATTTTTCGCCAGTTACTTCATCAATATCAAACCAGCTACCTGTTAAATTCAATCCTGTAAAAGG
>DATHNB010000052.1:0-11584 GCA_035486495.1 Ferruginibacter sp.
TTTACCACTTATATCATACATTATGGCGCATTATGCTAGCAAACGTTTTAATTATTGGGGTCAAACGGGCATTTTGCTTACTTTATGTGGAGCAGGATTAATTGTAGGCGGCTTTGCCAGCTTAATTCCACTAATTGGCAAAATAGATATTGCTCATGTTTTACATGGCGGCACGGGCTCTACAGATGTAATGGATAATATTCTTAAACCTGAGAATGCCAATGCATTAAGGTGGGTACAGTTTATCTCTACCTTGTTCATGTTTTTTCTTCCTCCTTTTTTTTACGCGTGGATATGCCATAAAAAGGCATTCACTAATTTAGGGTTTGTACACACAGTTGATAGCAAGCAAATAGTATTGGTAATATTGATAATGCTGGCTTGTACTCCTCTTGTTGCCGTGTTACAACAGCTAACTGAAATGATGCCATTTTCTAAAGCAACGTTTTTACAATTTAAAGCTGCGGAAGATGAGTATAACAGGCAGGTAGCGGTGATTGCCCGCATGAATAATTTTGCCGACTATATTGTTTCTGTTGTTATGATCGCATTTTTACCTGCAGTTTTTGAAGAAACATTCTTTAGAGGTGGTGTACAAAATTTGCTCTCCCGCTGGATCAAAGCGCCTATTGTTGCTATTATTATTACCTCCGTTATTTTTAGTGCGGTACATGGTTCTTATCTTGGTTTTTTAAGTCGCTTTGCTCTGAGTTTTATTTTAGGATGGATGTATTACCGTACCGGAAATATTTGGCTCAATATTGTTGGACATTTTACTAATAATTTTTTAGGTGTAACCAGTTTATACATCACATCGCTTTCAGGAGCAAAGGCAGATCCTTCAAAATTGACTGACGAAAATTTCCCTTTATGGGTCGGCCTTATAAGCTTAGCTGCAGTATGCGCATTATTTATGGCATTCGATAAAGCCAGTAAAAAAGATATATTCGAACCAGGTGAAGAAGTTTTACTGCCCGACGATTATAACAATACACACAATCACTCTTTAACTGCTGATATAGAAATTACCGACAGCAATAATTCTACTTACATACATTAAAATCAATGGCGCTTAATTTTCAGACTTTAAAAACACGAGCTATAACGGCATTGGCTTTCGTAATAGTAATGTTAGGGGGGGTATCCTGGAACGGATTGAGTTTTATTTTTCTTTTCGCTTTTATACATTTTGGATGCTGGTATGAATTCATAAAGCTGATGAAAAAAATAAATGCTACTAACTATATTGGCAATAGTTTTTTAGGATTAGCGTACATCTCACTACCCATTTTGATGATGGTAGATCTTGGTTTTGATGCCAGCATATTTGCAAAAGACCAGAGAATTGAAAATTTGCACACGCTTCAATATTCATCCGTGATCCCTTGCGGAATAATTTTTTCTATCTGGATAAATGATACGATGGCTTATTTAGTAGGCTCCGTAATTGGCAGAACACCGTTTTCAAAAATATCTCCTAAAAAAACCTGGGAGGGTACCGCCGGCGGTGCTATACTTTGCATAATTGCTATTGGGTATTTTAGCGGACATATAAATGCCGCAAAAGTTATGTCTACCAAACATTGGCTGATCATTGCAGCCATTTGTGCTATTGCAGGCACGGCTGGTGATCTTTTAGAGAGCAAGCTAAAAAGAATGGCCAATGTAAAAGATAGCGGCAGTATAATGCCGGGCCATGGCGGATTTTTAGATAGATTCGATTCTCTTTTAATTGCCGTACCTTTGGTGTGGCTTTATTTAAAACTTCTTGCTTAGTTTTTTCGGCTTCTAGCTTTAACTTATATTTGCCGTTCAATTTTTTTTAATATGATAATTCACAGAGAAGGATATAAAACGCTCGCTATTTGCAGCCTGATTTTTGGTGCAATCAACCTGATATATTTTTATTTTTTAAGCGAATACCTACCTGGTTTTTTAGAATGGACATTTTTCTTTACTACGTTGATACTATTCTTATTTATTATTTCTTTTTTCAGGATACCTAGTCGCTCATTAACTATTGATGATAATGTTATCGTAGCACCTGCAGATGGAAAAGTAGTTGTAATTGAAGAAACGGTTGATCCTGAATATTTCAAGGATAAAAGATTGCAGGTTTCTATTTTTATGAGTCCTGCTAATGTACATGTTAATAGAAATCCTATTAGCGGCACTGTAACGTACAATCAATATCATAAAGGAAAATATTTAGTAGCGTGGCATCCAAAATCATCAACAGATAATGAACGCCATTCTGTTGTAATAAAAAAAGACGGGAAAGAAATCTTAGTAAAACAAATTGCCGGGGCATTGGCAAAACGTATTGTAAATTATTTACAGGTTGGTCAGCAGGTAGAGCAAACGCAGGAAATGGGTTTCATTAAATTCGGTAGCCGTGTAGATCTTCTATTACCGATCGGTACTAAATTAAACGTAGAATTAAATCAAACAGTGCAGGGTGGCGTAACGATCATTGGCACGTTATAATTATAAAATATCTATCATAATAAAAAACTCCCGAAATTGTCGGGAGTTTTTTATTATGTAGGTAGTGTAAATATTATATAGGACTTACTTCAACTTCTACTGTAATATCAACATCATCACTCAACATTGCTGAAGGAAATTTAGTTCCAACACCAAAATCACTTCTTTCAATTGTTCCTGTTACTTTAAAACCGGCAAGTGGTTTTTTTGTCATCGGACTTGTTGTAGTACCACGATAAGTAAGATCTAATGTCTCAACTTTAGTAACCCCATGTATTGTAAGGTTGCCTGTTACTTTATATTTGCCATCTGATACTTTTACCAATTTTGTACTAACGAAACTTAAAGTTGGTAAGCTGTCTGCAGCAAAGAAATCCGCACTTTTAAGATGTGCATTTCTTTGGTCATCACCTGTACTGATAGATGCAGTTTTAGCTGTTAATGTAAAAACTCCATCGCTGAAATCTGGTTTAGAACTAACAACTGTTGCTGTAAAATCAGTAAATGAACCAGAGACTGTAGATACCATCAAATGCGTGATGTCAAATTTCAATTGAGAATGTCTTGAATCTGATTTCCATGTGGTTGCTTGTGCAAAACTGCTAGCTGCGATAGCGATTGATACGAATGATAAGAAAGCTTTTTTCATTTTTTTGTTTTAAATGGTTGGGTAATTGTGTTTATATGTGTGTTTATAAAAATAAGGCCTCAATAATTATGCCTTTTTAGCTACTTGAATATTTGCCACTAATTTAACATCTTCACCAAGTGCCAATCCGCCTGTCTCGGTAATAGCATTGTATGTTAAACCAAATTCTTTACGTGGAATTTTGCCTGTTACTTCAAAGCCATATTTTTGATTACCGTAATTATCTTTTTCTGAACCACCATATTCTACATCCAATTCTACTGGTTTAGTAACGCCTTTCATTGTAAGGTTACCTATTAATTTATAATCTTCACCACTTATCTTTTTAAAAGAAGTCGACTTGAAAGTGATAGTAGGATATTTTTCTGCCTCAAAAAAATCGCCGCTTTTTAAATGAGTGTCACGCATTTCTTGGTTGGTATCGATGCTCGCTACATCAATTGTAAAATCAATAGCTGCATTGTCAAAACCTTCGCCTTCTGTTGTAACTTCACCACTGAATTTTTTAAAAGATCCTGTAACTGTTGAAATTACTAAATGTTTTATTTTAAACTGCACATCCGAGTGCATTGGGTCGATTGACCATGTTGTAGTTGCCATATTGTGTTTTATTTTTATTTGTTTAACAAGACAAAAGTAGGTAAATTTGCTATACAAAATATAGTACTATCCTTTTAGATAGTCCCTTTTATAAATAAAACTCTCTAACGATGAAAGAAAGAAGTCATGAAGAATGCACCAAAGCTATTATTCCGGTAAGAGATGCGCTAGATATATTAAGTGGCAAATGGAAGCTGCCTATTATCATTTCGTTATCATTTGGAAATAAACGTTTTGGCCAGATGTCTAAACAGATACCCGGCATTACAGATAAAATGTTATCAAAAGAATTGAGGGATCTTGAAATAAACCAATTGATCAAACGGACCGTTTATGATAGTGTTCCTGTTGTAGTAGAATATTCAATGACACCTTATGGCAGAACATTGGAAAAACTAATTGATGAATTACAGAACTGGGGATTAAAACACAGAAAACGCATTATCGAAAAGGCTAAATAACCTTAAAAAATAGATTCCAATTCTTTCAAATGCTTAATAGTGTATGTAGGCTTTAATATTGTTGTTGCATTGATATGGTTCACAAAAACACAATCCATACCTACATTTATAGCACCTTGTATATCAGCTTCTAAATTATCACCTAACATAATACTTTCTTTAATTGTTGCACCGGCTGTTTGAAGCGCATAATCAAATATCTGCTTTTTAGGCTTTAAGCTATTGCTCGATTCTGACGTTATTACGTGCGTAAAATATTTGTCAATGCCACTATTGTTTATTTTACTCCATTGCACTTTTTCAAAACCATTAGTGATAAGATGCAATGTGTAATCTTTTGCAATTAAATAATCCAGTATTTCAGTTGTGTAAGGAAATAATTTTTTCTTTACGGGTAGTATTGTTAAAAAAGTACTGCTGATGTCTCTCGCCAATTTTTCGTCACCTAACTTAAAATCAAGCAACGTGCGCCACATACGTTTCCATTTAAGCTCTTCGCTGGTAATGAACCCCTTGTGGTAACGATCCCACAAAAGATTATTATGATAAAGGTATTGTGTATAAAAATCTTCAAACGGAACTATCTTCTTTTCTTCCAGATTGAATAAAGTGTATATTTCTGTCAGCGCATCTTTTGCATTGCTGTCAAAATCCCATAACGTATGGTCAAGATCAAAAAAAAGATGTTTGTAGGCAGGCATTGTTAATCTGAAATGTTGTTAATTTACAAAGATACAAAACCCAAACCCGAAAGATATTTATGGAAAATATTATTGAAACAGAAAGGCTGTTATTAAGAAAAATAGTAGCAGATGATGAGCAAGGAATGTTTGAACTTGACAATGATCCTGAAGTACATCGATATCTAGGTAATAGATCTATAAGCGCTATTAACGAGGCGCGAAGTGTTATAAAATTTATACAGCAGCAATATATTGATAATGGAATCGGACGCTGGGCGGTAGTCGAAAAAGGTACCGACACATTTATTGGCTGGGCAGGTTTTAAACTGACAAAAAATGTTGTTAATAGCTATGTTGATTATTATGATATCGGATACAGACTCATTAAAAAATATTGGGGGCATGGATTTGCCACAGAAGCTGCTACGGCCTGTTTAGATTATGGTTTTGACAAAATGAATTTAGAGACAATTTATGGAATGGCCGACGTAGGAAATACAGCATCAAAAAATGTATTAGAAAAAATCGGGTTGAATTACATTGAAAATTTTACTTTTGAAGGAATAGAACATAATTGGTTTAGAATTACAAAAAATGACTGGGTAAATAAAAAATATTATGATTCTTGAAGTTGCTATACTTTTTGTAAAACACGGTGAAGAAGAAAATTTTGAAAAGGATTTTGCCATTGCGGGCCAATATATTAGTTCTATCGAAGGATATATTGGACATAGTTTAAGAAAATGTATCGAGCAAAATAATAAGTACATATTGCTGGTAGATTGGAAAGATTTGGAAAGCCATACTATAGGATTCAGACAATCAGAACAATATAAAGAATGGAAAAAGTTGCTACATCATTATTATGATCCATTCCCAATAGTAGAACATTTTGAAACTATACAAGAAAATACCTTAGACATATCATGAATGTAATAATAACAGGTGCAAGCAAAGGAATCGGAAAAGCAATAGCAACAGCTTATGCAGCAGAAGGTGCTATACTTTTTTTATGCGCCAGAAACGAAGTAACATTATACAATACTGTTGCTGAATTACAAACAAAGTTTCCCAACAGCACTATCAAAGCAAAAGCTTTCGATCTTTCTGTTAAAGAAGAAGCTCAAAAATTCGGGCAATGGGTTTTAAGTTTTGGCTATCCTGATATCGTTGTAAATAATGCCGGACAATTTTTTCCTGGAAATATTTCTACCGAAGAAGATGGAATTTTAGAACAAATAATTGCAGCTAATTTATACAGTGCTTACCATCTTACCCGCACAGTAATTGGGAAAATGATCGAAGCAAAAAAAGGACACATTTTTAATATCTGCTCCATTGCTTCTTTGCAGGCTTATAAAAATGGTGGAAGTTACAGTATTAGCAAGTTTGCATTAATGGGATTTAGTAAGAATCTTCGTGAAGAATTAAAACCGCACAATATTAAAGTAACTGCTGTATATCCCGGAGCTGTTATGACAGATTCCTGGGCAGGCTTTGATAACTCAGCCGGGCGTATTATGGAAGCAGATGATATTGCAAAAATGATTCTTGCCGCAAGCAAACTTTCTCCGCAAGCCGTTGTAGAAGATATTATTCTTCGCCCACAATTAGGAGACTTATAAAATTAATTTTCGGTAAACTTATAACCAACCCCTCTTACTGAGTGAAAGTATTTTGGATTTCGGCTATCCTCTTCAAAATATTTACGAAAGTTGAGGATAAAATTATCGATGGTTCTCGTTGTTGGATAAACATTGTAGCCCCAGACAGCCTGTAATATTTTTTCTCTTGTTACTACTTCATTTTTATTTTCAATTAGCAACTTTAATAACATGATCTCTTTTTTAGTGAGTGTTATTTTCTGTCCATCTTTGGTAATACATTCCAATGCATTAAATTCAACCTGGTTTTTTCCAAACGTGTAAACCTGTGCTAATGGCGTTCTTGCAGTTAAACGTTTACTTTTTTCTACCAGTTTATTAACCCTTAATAATAATTCTTCCAGGTTAAATGGTTTAGTGAGATAATCGTCTGCACCTTTTTTTAAACCCAATACTCTATCTGCACTACTATTCTTTGCACTCAATATTAAAATAGGAATATCATTGTTTTGTAAACGGATGCGTTCTATAACGCTGATGCCGTCAAGCTCAGGTAACATCACATCCAATATCATTAAATCAAAGTGTTCATTCTTTACAGCTTCTAATGCTTCTTTTCCATCGTAGGCGCTCGTTATTTCGTAGCCTTCCAGTTCAAGGTTAAGCTTCAAGGCTTCCTGTAGGTTTTCTTCATCCTCAACCAGTAATATAGAAATTTTTGCTGCCATTGTTTATTAAGACCGTGAACCTTCGTTTTTAAATGAGATAGTGAAATTACTTCCTGTTGGACTATTATCTGTCACAGAAATGTTTGCTTTGTGTTGTTGCGCGATCTTTTTTGTAAGATACAATCCTAATCCTGTTCCTTTAGCTCCCTTTGTAGCTGTGTTACCCACTCTGTAAAATTTGTCGAACACTTTTTTCTTTTCGCTATCCTCAATTCCTTTGCCTTGATCTTTCATAGAAAGCCTAATCTGTTTGCCTTCCAGATACAGGGATATTATTATTGCAGTTTCTTTCGGTGAATACTTGATAGCATTATCAATTAAATTATTGATCGCCATTTGTAACAGTAAAAAATCACCTTCAATGTATATTTCGTTTGCAATATTATCTTGTAGCTGTCTTTGAGGAAAACGAATAGTGAAATCATGTACACAATTTCTAACCACATCAGAAAGATCAATTTCTTCTTTTGTAATACTGTACCCTCCTGCCTCTATCTGCGAAGCCAAGAGCATATTATTACAAAGTGAATTAAGACGATTCGCTTCTTGTATAGTATTCTGAATAAGACGCTGCTGTTGGCTCTCTTCCAGTTTTCTCTTTTGCAGTGTTTCTAAATTTAGCTTGGTAACTGCAATAGGTGTTTTTAACTCGTGCGTTATGCCCATCATAAAATTATTCTGCTGTTCGCTGGCTTTAAATTGTCGGCGGACCGCACTATAAATAAAAGCTGCACCCGCAATGATCAATAAAAAGAAAACGCTTCCTTCGCCTGTATATTGAGCCGTCTTCGCTTTTTCAACGCTTTTTATTTTTTCTATCTCATTAAGGTATCCGGGATAGTCTTTTTTTAATTGAATAGTTTCATATTCCGCCATTTGATGGTTTTGCCTATTGAGCGCGATGTACCACCATACCAATGCCGATATAATATACGCCAATAATATCCAGTATATAACGAATAGAAAACGAACCCGCCTTGTTTTATAATAAGACATAAGATTAATAGAAAAGGGCTGCGATCTTAATTTTCGATCTTCTCTATCCTTACACCAACGCTCATAATATTTGGTAAAGGATCTTCCCTCATTATCTGCGCAATAGAAAATGTGTACTTGCCAGCTTTAAATGAACTTCTGGCAATAGGTTTGCGTACTTCCCAGATATCATCCAATCCATTACCATCCCAACCGTTGGCATCATTACCCAATTGCAGTTCTAACTTTTGGTAGGTTACTGTATCTCCCGGAAATTTAGACGCTATGTTTAGCCAGATGTTATTGTACCGATATGCATCCGTATGTCGTAATACGATGGATAATTTATATTGAACAGTAGTATCGGTAATATCAAAATCAAAAGAGGGCTTAAAAGTATTTGCCCATTGATATTGAGGAATGGTAGCATCTTTTTCATACACATTCAGTTTTGCGCATGAGCAAAGCAATAAGCAACAAGAAATAGATACTAATAAAAATCTAACCTTTACCATGATACAAAAATAATTATTGCTTGCCTATTATTTACTTTTTATAAAACGTTTAATACCTGTTCTTTTGCTTTTTCTAATTCATCTTTCATCGCTACCACGCATTTCTGTATTTCAGAATCGTAAGCCTTGCTTCCTGTTGTATTTATTTCTCTTCCTATTTCCTGAATTATGAAAGATAATTTTTTGCCTTTTGATTCTTCTTTATCGGCCAATAGTGTATTAAAGTACTCGCAATGCTGTTTTAATCTTACCTGTTCTTCGTGAATATCTATCTTCTCGATATAATAGATCAATTCTTGCTCTAACCTATTGCCATCATAATTCTCTTTTCCTACATGTTGTTCCAGTAATTGAACAATTCCTTCGCGAACCCTTTTTTTGCGGTTAGGTTCTAATTTTATGATGGCTTCTTCCTGTGCGTTAATATTTGTTATTCTTGTTTTAAGGTCCTTTGCAAGGCTGGCACCTTCTTCTTCGCGATGCTTATTCAGTTCCAATAAAGCAGCTTCTAATACTCCTTTAAATTCTTCAAAATCTTTATCATTCAATACGTCATTCGTTGGTGTTACAATTTCCGGTAAACGAAGCAATGCACTTAATACAGAGTTGGTATCGATCTTTAATTCGCCGGCAAGCTCTTCTATTTGTTTGTAATAGGCTTTTATCAGATCGGTATTAATATTAACCGGTTTTAAAGTGCCGTTTTGTTTAATGTTGATGGTGCAATCGATCGTTCCTCTTATTAATTTTTCCTGTAAAATATTTCTTATATCAAATTCATACGGACGTAACAATGGCGGCAGCCTTAATTGCATTTCAAATTGTTTGCCGTTAAGCGCCCGTACTTCAACTATAAATGTTTTATCATTTACAGTACGTTCTGCTCTTCCAAAGCCGGTCATTGATTTAAGCATTTGTCTATTTTATTTAGATGATTTTAAGCAGTCGCAAGTTACACTTTGAATGCTACAAGTTATTGAAAAATACCAATCTTGTTATATTTTCCTCTTTTGCTCTTTGCCTATCACGGCTTTTGTTTAAACAGTAAATGGTATAACTCCTTCTCGCCAAACATGCGCATTTCTCCGGGCTCTAATCCTTCGATAGTTAATTTTTCTATACGGTTTCGGATCAATCTTAAGGTTGGATAACCTACGGCAGCTGTCATTTTTCGCACTTGTCTGTTTTTACCTTCAGTCAATATAAGTTTTATCCAGCTAGTCGGTATGCTTTTTCTTATACGAATGGGTGGATTTCTTTCAGGTACAACCGGCTCTTCTCTCATCAGCATGGCGCCGCATTTTTTGGTACGGTATATTTTTCCATCGATGGTTATATCAACGCCGTTTCTAAGATCGTTGATCGCTTCCATCGTTATGGCGCCATCTACCTGTGCCCAGTATTCTCTTTCGTGTTCAAATTCAGGATTCAACAAGGCATGGTTTAATTTTTTATCGTTAGTAAGAAGCAGTAATCCTTCGCTGTCGTAATCCAGTCTGCCGACAGGATACACATCATTCGGTACATCAAAAAGATCTTTCAATGTTTGTTTACCATCTTCAGAAGTGAATTGAGATAAAACATTAAATGGCTTGTAAATTAAATAGTAGTGTAGCAAAGAAATATTTTTTGAAGGATGAATGATGCAAAGCTATCTGTTACAAAATGATTTTCATCATATCATAAAAATAAGAAAGCCCGACATTTTGGAGCCGAGCTTTATTATATGGATGGGTTAGTAAGTACTCGGAAATAAATTTCCGTACACAATATTAAAAAGAAATTTTGCTAACAGAAAAAATATTTTCTAATTTTTATTAACATATTTTTTTTAGCTGTGGATAAGGCTAGGTGTTTGTGATGATGTAAATGCGCGTTGAAAATAAGCATTCATTAATTACACAACATGAATGTTTTGTTTACAAAAAAATTCATTCGCTTGAAAGTATTGATATCACAAGCATTTCAAGAGTATTATTTTTTCGATAGAAGTAATGTATTTATAAATTACAAATTGTTGATTTACTTTTTACTATTCCTTTTTCTATTTTTTATCACTCGTATGGAGCCGGAAAATATTTTTAAAATATTTTCATTTTGCGGATCAAAAAAGGCAAAATTGGCCATAATTTCTTTCTATTAAGAGTAAAAGCAAAGCATCATACATTTGCAGAAACTTATATTATATGAAATTCCCTTCGCCGGTTTCAGTTAAATGGATAGCTGAATTTATCAAAGCTGAATTAGTTGGTAACGTAAACGCAAATGCAACCGGCATTAATGAGATACATAATGTAGAAGAAGGTGATCTTGTTTTTGTTGATCATCCAAAGTATTATGACAAGTGTATTAACAGCGCTGCAAGCTTTATCATCATCAATAAACAAGCAACGGTGCCTGAAGGAAAAGCATTATTAATTGTTGACGAACCATTTGAGGCGTATTGTAAAATTGCCAATCATTTTCGTCCGTTTGAAACCTCTTCAAAAGCAATCAGTGATAGCGCAATTATCGGCGAAGGCTCTTTTATTTTTCCAACTAGCTTTATCGGTAATCATGTAAGCATTGGTAAGAACACAGTTATTCATCCTAACGTATCGATCGGTGATCATTGTATTATTGGTGATAACGTAGTGATACAATCCGGCACCGTAATTGGCAGCGACGCCTTCTATTACAATACAAAAAAGAACAGACCCTTATGGTATAAAAGAATGCCTAGCTGTGGAAGGGTGATCATTGAAAATAACGCAGAGATAGGAGCTAATTGCACCATCGACCGTGGCGTAAGCAGCGATACGATAATCGGCGAAGGGACTAAATTTGATAACGGCATACATATCGGTCATGATACGGTGATCGGTAAAAATTGTTTGTTCGCG
>DATHNB010000053.1:0-3555 GCA_035486495.1 Ferruginibacter sp.
CATTCGAAGATATGGATACATTTAATTTAACACTATTTGAGTCGGCAAACCACTGTACTCCTGTGCTATCTGTAAATTGTATAGATACATCTTTACTCTTTGTACTATTAATGAGATAAGAATCGGCAGCTGGTTTGCCATTCGGAAAAAGAACGATAATAGATGAAGTTGCGAATTTATTACTTATTCCGCTTAGCTCAAAATCATTTCCGCTGGAAACACTGCTTGTTATAAAGTTATATGAAGTTCCTTGAAACGTTACTGCTGAACTTGGCAAAGAACTTGATGGTTTGGGTTCTGATTTTTTTGTATGACATGTTATTAAAAGTATCAAACTTAAAAGAGAGATTAATAATAAAAGTGATTGTTTCATGATCTAAACATATTTAAATAATAAAGAAAACAGCAATTGTTTAGAAGACCAGTCTCATTATTTTAATTTAAAGGTATTCTTTCTCATAAGCTAGTCAAATTTAATTTTAAAGAGTGTAGTGGCTTTTTGTTAATATATAGAAACTAAAATTCTTAGTCTTTATTAATGTAATGTTAAATATTACATTAATAACTTGCAAAAGTGGAGTACAGAGACCGCTAAAAAATGTGGTGCGTTCGAAAAATCATATGATTAGGTCTTTTTTAAATTGAAATAACATGAAATGGTATTTTACTGCATTAAAGAAAATCGTACACAGTTTTCAAGCAGATAATATCTGATTTAAGTATAAAAATAAAACCTCTCTGATAATCTAATAACGGAGAGGTTTTATTTTATTCTTAATACATGAAGAAATAATAATCAGGTTTTATTTTTCATTTTCTTTTTTGATGAAAGAAATGGTAGCTCCTGGAGACATCAGAAATGGTACCTGAGTCCAGCTTTTATACTTTGCCGTCAATTCAGATTCTTTCGAAGGTTCGTTGGCTGCTATTTCCATATCTTTAAAGAATTCCCTGTAAATATCAATAATTTCGGTTCCACCTATATCTCCATGTCCTGGAACAACCTCATGAATATCAAATTCTTTTTGAAGAAAATCAAAGGCTGCAAGATACCCTTTATAATCGGCTCCGTGGTCTACTAGGGCAGGTGATTGTTTGTTTAAGACAATATCACCAGTAAAAAGTATTTTCCTGTTGTGAAGATATACTACAACATCACTAACCGTATGAATGTGTTTTGCGAGATTCAGAATAGTAACAGTTTCATCACCAACTTTCAGATCTAAACGGTCTTTGAGCCAGTCTGTCGGTAACGTTTTCTCGCCTGCTTCTTTAATCCATAAATCTTTGGAATAATTTCCTCCAGCTATAATTTTATTTCCCTTAAACCATTCGTTTCCTGAAACATGGTCAGTATGAATATGAGAATTTACAACTACAATTTTTCTTCCCCTAGCAATCTTCATAATTGTATCGTGAAGATGTACCGCTGCATCGCCCATTTTACTGTCAATAATCAAAATCATGCTGTTCGATTGTAATACACCCGTATTGCCGCCACCGCCTAGAATTAATGTTAGATTGTTGTCGTAAGGAATCGTTCTGGTTTTTTTCATGTGCTGTATAACTGGGTAGATATATATTCCGAAGAATACACTTGCTGCAATTACAACAGTAAGCAGTATGCAACCAATACTTATAAGAATGTTTTTTCTTTTCATTTAGTGTTTCGGTTTGGTTAATAATTCAATATAACATTTATTATTTAAGAGTATAAGTTTTGAGGTTTGAAGACAGGAGCACAAAATGTTATTCATGAATATTTTTATGTTCGTCTGAAATATTATTTTTATAATAGTGCTAATTCCGTATATTTTCCCTCAATTACTTTTATGTGATGTTCCTGATGGCCTACCAGCACAAAACCTAATGCCAGAGCAGATATTTCCGTATTAAAGCAAACGCCTTTTCTAAGAATAGCTTCTTTTGTTAATCCTTTGAATAACTCAATGGAAGCATTTCGCACATGAAAGAATTCATTTTTAATATCTTCCAACGATCGTTTATTTGCATCAGAATAAGATGCTAGTAATGCTTCATCATAACCAGGAAGAGAAGTATTATCATTACGGGCAAAGCGCATTGCTCTGTATGATTGTATGCGTTCGTTATCTGTAATATGAACTAATATTTCTTTTACGGTCCATTTACCGGTTTCATATGTTTTTGTGCCGATTTTCTCCAATAAATTGAAATCCATAGACAGGTATAAATTCAATGAATTTTTTAAAGCATCCATTAAATCTTCTTCCCTAACAATGTGAATATATCGGTCAAAAAATTTTGGCATGGGGTAGATCAGTGATTTTGAAGCATTCATAGGTTTTGCTGCTTTAAATGACAGCTTAAAATAATAAGAGAAACTGCCAATAACAAAAAGAAATAGCCTAAGTTCTTTGATACTTATTCTAAGTACTTCCGAAAGTGAAAATTTGAAATTCATATTATAAAAGATTGTTTTCATAAATTCAGATATATGGTTTGTCAGATATTCGCTTTTTGAAATTTTAGCACTGATTTCGAATTTTTACAAACAGATTACACACTCCTAAAAGTTCTTTTATTAACATATATTTTGCAGATTATCAGTAAAAAAGCTTTCTATTTAATTCTGTTTATATAAAATGAGTTTACTATGTATAGTATTTTGTTGAGGAGTATATTTGGAAATAAATAAATAAATACTGAATATTGTAGTCCCGTAAACGGAAGGTTTGTTTTTAAAAAGGTCTTGATTTGTTTTAAATGGTATTTTTCACAAACAGGATTTGTTTTATTAAGGAATAGTTCATACTTTTGCAACCCGATAAAGTTAAATCGGGAAATGCTTTGGAATAGAAGAGTTGGACGGAAGGTTTAACAGCAGTTTCTTACGGCAGGTGAGATAGAAGTTCTTTGAGGATATGGATAAATGAAATAGCGGACCTAAAAGAATTTGAGTGGGCCTAGGACAGACAAACGTTGGACCCATAAGGAATTATGGATAAGACAAAAACTAGAAAATGCATAAGTGTATTTAATAGGAACAAACTTTACAATGGAGAGTTTGATCCTGGCTCAGGATGAACGCTAGCGGCAGGCCTAATACATGCAAGTCGAGGGGCATCACGGATAGCAATATCTGGTGGCGACCGGCGCACGGGTGCGTAACACGTATGCAACCTACCTTCAACAGGGAGATAGCCCGGGGAAACCCGGATTAATATTCCATAAGACAGGGGACCCACATGGGTATATTGTTAAAGCTCAGGCGGTTGAAGATGGGCATGCGTCCGATTAGCTAGTTGGCGGGGTAACGGCCCACCAAGGCTACGATCGGTAGGGGGTCTGAGAGGATGATCCCCCACACTGGTACTGAGATACGGACCAGACTCCTACGGGAGGCAGCAGTAGGGAATATTGGTCAATGGGGGCAACCCTGAACCAGCCATGCCGCGTGCAGGAAGAAGGCGTTCTGCGTTGTAAACTGCTTTTGATAGGGAACAAATGCCAATTGCGATTGGAGCTGAGTGTACCTATAGAATAAGCACCGGCTAACTCCGTGCCAGCAGCCGC
>DATHNB010000054.1:0-10314 GCA_035486495.1 Ferruginibacter sp.
GTAAGAATATCAGCTCCGGCTTTTTTAAAAGCTTCTGCATATTTTTCCGGCTCAACGATCATTAAATGGACATCACAGATCTTGGTTGTGGCTTTGCGAAAAAACTCTACAATCATTGGCCCAAAGCTAATGTTTGGGACAAAGCGTCCATCCATTATATCTAAATGAAACCAGTCTGCTTTGCTTTCATTTAGCATGTTACAGTCTTTTTCAAGATGTAAAAAATCTGCAGATAATAATGATGGAGCGATGATAGCCATTTAATGATAAATTTTAGTGAGCCAAAATTATGAAATAAAAAATAAGATAGAAGTAAAAGCTATTGAAGTTTATTCAAAGCATCTTTAGCATCATCATAATCAGGGTCTGTTTGTAACGCCAACTGGTAAGCACTGATAGCATCTTTTTTATTATTCAATTTTTCATAACATCGGCCCATCCAATAATACGCAACGGAAAAATCACTTTTAATGCTAACTGCTTTTTGTAGCTTTTTTATGGCATCTTCGTATCTACCCATATTATACAAGCAAATACTTTCTTCTCTATATGCATCAAAATAAGTGTAATCTATTTCCAGACTTTGGTCAAAAAATGGAATTGCTTTATCTCTTTCTCCAATGCTCGAATAATACAATCCTCTAATAAATAAGGATTCTTTTTTATAATCAGCAGTAGGGTATGCGTATAATTTATCCGCGACTATTAAAGCATTTTCATTTTTTGCTTGTGCGTATACAGAACCTAAGGTTATATAATATTGCGGATCTGAAGTTAATGATGTAGCTTTTTCAAGACTTTTTATAGCATTCGCGGTATCCTGATCTTCATAGTATAACCAAAATAAATGATCCCATAAAGCACCGTTGGTGGTATCCTTTGCGATAGTGTTTTTAGCTTCGGCTATAGCTGCATCATAGTTTCCGCTATCGCGATAATTTTGTATCAGCGTTTCTCTTAATAAAATTGAATCCGGATATTTTTTAACCAAGTCCTTCAATTGTTGTTGAACATTAACAGCTGTTGGTTGCGCTGTATCATCATTGGTATCATTTCCATTGCATGATGTAACAAAAAAAACAGCAATAATAAAAAACGGGAGCAGGAGCCTTCGCATAAACAAATTAATATGTACAAAATTAAGGAATTAGACAGTATGTCATTTTATTCTATATTTGAAGTAAATACACTATGAAACAATATTTAAGAATACGTTAATATCAATAAGCTTTTCTTCATTATATTGTCATTTTCGTACATATTTAGATTAACTTTGCCCCTAAAAAATAGAAATGTTATTTGGATTTGATATTTTCAATCAAAATTTCGTAGCTCTCTGGTTTATTTTAGCTTTAATAAATACAGGACTTGCTCAATCAAAACATAAAGATGGCCTTACATGGTTTATAATATCTGTTTTATTAGGACCTTTGGCAACCCTTTTAATTGTGATCAGTAAAAAAGAAGAAGAGCATTAATCCAATTCTATCACTTCGCAATCCTTTATTTCATTTTTATCAATTGTAAATCTGATAAGTGTTCTTACCTTTTGCCATCCTTGCTTACCCGCTGCTCCGGGATTGATATGCAGGCATTGTATCTTCTCATCAAACATTACTTTTAAGATATGAGAATGGCCGCTAATGAATAATTGCGGATGTGCCATTAATAATTCTTTTTTTGTTTCAGGATTATAATTTGGAGGGTAGCCGCCAATATGTTTCATGAAAACCTCTATCCCTTCACATTTCCATTGTAACTTTTCAGGATAGATATTTCTTACATCATACCCATCAATATTGCCATATACACCTTTTAATGGTTTGAATGTGGCTAGCTTATTGGCAATTTCAATAGTACCAAAATCTCCGGCATGCCATATTTCATCACAATTTTTAAAATGTTCAAAAACAGCATCATCTAAATAGTTATGTGTGTCCGATATTAATCCAATCTTTGTCAAACGAGGCCTATTTACGGTAAAGTTATTGTATCAATTTATATGATCGGTAATACTTAGATTAATTATATCTTTTTTAATAAATTAACTTCTAATTTTGTTTAGACAGCAAACCCTGCCTTAAGAGCCTCTAAGAAAGAGTAACATAAATGAGAATAAGCACAACCAATATTATTTTAAAACTTGTACTACCGGCAATTGTGGTAGTTTGCTTATTAATTTCCTGCGGAAAATATAAAGCAGAGCCAGGTGGTACAACAAATCCCGGTTCAGGTATTCCTATTGATACATTAAATGGTGTTGGTATAACAGTTGCTGGAGGTAATGGAGATAGCTCTTCAGCCAATCAGCTTAATTGGCCTTTTGGTGTATTTGTAGATAGTATTGGAAATATATTCATTGCAGATACATACAATAATCGCATACAAGAATGGGCTCCGGGAAGCACAGCAGGTATAACTATAGTTGGAGGTAATGGAATAGGCAACGCACCTAATCAGCTTAGTTCACCTACCGGATTATTTGTAGATGCTGCGGGGAATATTTATATAGCAGATCAAGGTAATAACCGAGTACAGAAATGGATCAAGAGTTCTAATACAGTGATTACTGTAGCTGGTGATAGCACCGTAGGACAAGACTCTGCTCAGCTTAATGCCCCTACCGGATTATTTGTCGATAAAACAGGAAATATTTACATAGCAGATCAAATTAATAATAGGATACAAAAATGGCCTGCTGATACTTCCATTCATTATGGCACAACAGTAGCGGGTAATGCGAGCTCTACTCAATTGGCAAATCCTGTAGCGGTATATGTGGATTCAATTGGGAATATTTATGTTACGGATAACGGGAATAGTAGAATACAAGAATGGCCTGCAGATACATCTATCCATAATCCAATAACAGTGGCTGGTGGCAATAGTTTTGGTTATGGTAGTGATCAACTTAATTTACCTTGGGGATTATATGTTAATGGCCATGGGGATATATATGTATCTGACAGGTCTAATGATCGTATTCAAAAATTTATTTCTGGGGCCGATACAGCAACAACCGTTGCAGGTGGTAATGGACGAGGTTCCGGAGCTTTACAATTTTTTGCTCCTTCGAGCATATTTGTAGATAAAAATGGGATAATTTATGTGGCTGATACTTACAACAGCCGGATACAAAAATGGGGAAGTCATTAATGAGACTTAACAAATTAGTCCCTGTAGCATCAATTATTTTTTCTTGTGTTCTGTGGGGCTTATCCATTAGCATTACTAAGAAAACAACCGGTGTTCTATATTTCCCCCATATAGCTTTTTACAGATTTATTATTTCGTCCATTGCATTGATCCCTTGTGCGATCAATAAAGAATTTTTATGGCCCCATAAAAAAGACCTGCCTAAATTTATTATAGTAGCTTTTTTAACTGTACCCTGTACATTCCTTTTACAATTTGCAGGATTATCTTTAACCAGTGGTACCAGCGCATCATTAATGATCGGAATGACTCCCGTGATGTTCGCTATTATATCTTTTTTCTTCCTGAAAGAAAAATTAAGCACACTAACGTTGATCGGTATACTCATTTCTATCATAGGTATTTACATTGTAATAGGCGGATCTGTGTCAAATAATAATTGGATAGGAGATGGGCTGATAATTCTATCACTCATTACATTATCGTTAAGCGTAGTCTTCAGTCAGCAATTAATGACAAAATATTCCCCGCTCGTTTTGACCAGTTATGTAATTTGGTTTGGTACAATTTTATTAATACCAGCTTCATTATTTTTATATGGATCGCCACCAACAAACTTATCTTCATCAACCTGGATATCTTTATTAATTCAGGGTATAGTTTGCACCAGCATTGCTTCTTTATTATGGAACTACGGCCTTCAAAAAGTATCCATTGCAAAAACAGGTATTTACGCAAATATTGAGCCTATTGCCGGCATATTTTTCAGTGCATTATTATTACATGAGATAATAAACTTCCAGGTAATTGCAGGTGGTTTTCTCGTTATTTTAGCTGCCATTATTATTGACTATCCGCAATGGCGTAATGACTCCTAACTTACTATATAGATGATTTTATATGTACCCTCTTTAAATTCTCTCTTCGTTCAAAATAAAGTAGCTTTGCGGTTCTTTAAATTGATACTAAACGAATGTTTGGATTTGTTCATAAACAGGTGCGCTATTTTCTTGTAAGCATTAGGAAAAAATTCTCAGAAAGACAGTTTCTATTACTTGCATGTGTGATCGTTGGATTGTCTTCGGGTTCGGCTGCAATTACTCTAAAACTATTTGCTTTTCATATTCACCGGTTAATAGATGAAAAAACACAAGGCACTGCATGGACATTCTTGTATGTACTTTTACCTTCCATAGGAATTTTTTTTACGGTATGGTTCATCAATAAAATATTAAAAGGAAATTTTTTAAAAGGGAATGATAAGATAATTTATGCCATTGCAAAAAAATCAAGCATCTTACCTTTCAGTCAAATCTATTCACATGGCATCACGAGTGCTCTGACTGTTGGGAGCGGAGGTTCTGCAGGACTTGAGTCGCCAATTGTAGCCACAGGCGCTGCAATTGGAAGTAATTTTGCCCGCACTTATTATTTATCTTATAAAGAAAGAACATTACTATTGGCATGTGGTGTAGCCGGCGGCATTGCCGCAGCTTTTAATGCACCAATTGCAGGCGTATTATTTGCCTTAGAAGTATTTTTAATTGACGTTAGTATCAACGCTTTTATACCGCTTATTATAGCCGCGGCATCTGGGGCATTGCTTTCAAAAATAATTTTGAAAGAAGGTATCTTACTCTATTTCAAACTGGAGCAACCTTTTAATTATAACAATGTTCCTTTTTATATTATTTTAGGATTATTGGCAGGAGCTGTTTCATTATATTATGCCAAAGTATTTACCTTTCTGGATCATAAACTGTTGGCTATAAAATTAAAATATAAAAGAGCACTTATCGGTTCTTTGTTGTTAGCGATATTAATTTTATTCTTTCCATCTTTATTCGGAGAAGGATACAGCAGTATTTCTTCTTTAGCTGAAATAAGGCCGGAACTTATTTTTCAAAAGAGTATCATCAAAGATGTTTTTACCAATGAGTGGATGATATTTGTAGGAGTTACACTGGTAATGTTTTTTAAAGTTTTTGCGGCGGCATTTACAATTGGTGGTGGTGGTAATGGCGGTAATTTTGCACCATCATTATTTGTGGGAGCCTATCTTGGTTTTGCATTTTCAGCTTTATTACATTTACTGCATGTTCATAACATTCCTGATAGCAATTATACCATCGTAGCAATGGCTGGCGTATTAAGTGGCGTTGTGTATGCACCACTTACAGGAATATTTCTAATTGCCGAAATCACCGGAGGTTATGAACTAATGATCCCTTTGATGATTGTATCTGCCACAAGCTATATGATTGTAAAAGCATTCGAACCTGTTTCAATGGAGATGAAAAACCTATTACTTCATCGTAATGTATATGTACACAATAAAGATAAGTTTCTATTAAACAGATTAGAGATAAGCGAATTGATTGAAACAGACTATGATCGTTTAGATGCAAATCAACAGTTGCCGACAATTGCCGATATAATAACACAGTCGAAACGTAATACATTTCCCGTAGTTGATAAAAAAGGAAAGTTGCTCGGTATTATTAAATTGATCAACATTAAATCTATTCTATTTCAGCCTGAACAGAATAAGAAAATATATGCTAAGGAATTGATGGAAAAACCTCCTGCAGTTATTGAACTAACAGAAGACCTGAACAGCATCATGGATAAGTTTGATACAACAGGTGTAGATCAATTACCTATCGTTGATAAAGAGATCTATATTGGCTTTATGTCGAAGACAATGCTATTAACCAGATATCGTAAAGAGATATTGGATTCTTTCTAAGTACTAAATTCTTTATAATAAAAACTCCTTTCCACAATAGAAAGGAGTTTTTATTATTTATTAGACTATGTTTATTTTCCGCCAAATACTTTTTGTAATATTCCGCTAACCTGTGCTGTAGGATCTTTACGGATCTTTTGTTCTTCTAATCCCATATTGTAAAACAAACCCGTTAAGGCCTTATCAGTAACATAAGCTACCAGATCAGGGTTTACTTTAGTAACACCTGGTAAGCGATTATAACTGGTAAACATATCGTTCCAATATTCATCTGCATGTACCTTTGCTAATGAAGCCTGTATAATTGGTTTAAATTTTTCAGTTAATGCTGCGGTCGTTGTTTGTTTTAAATAATCTGTTGCTGCAGTATTGCTTCCTTGCAATATATGTAATCCGTCAGTCACAGTCATTTGCTTGATCGCATCAAGAAAAATATTTCCTATCCCGGCAGTTGCATCTTCAGCAGCTCTGTTCATTGATAAGATTGTTTTATCAACCTGGCTACCCATTCCAAACTGACGTAATTTCTTTTCTACATTTTTTGCTTCATCCGGCATTAATATTTTTATCGCGGCATTCCCAAAAAAGCCATCTTGCTGTGATAATTGTTTACCGGTATTATCAGCAGCTACTTTAAGTGCCTCTTTTAAGCCGCTGACAATATCATCGCTGCTTAAATTTGCGCCAAGTCCGCTATTATTACCAGATCCGGAACTACTGCCAGAAGACGATGGCGAACTAGTGGATTTTTTTAGTAATCCGCCAAACCCTTGTGCATTTGTAGTCAAATAAAAAGAACTGAGTAAAAGGCAAGCAATCGTTATCTTTTTCATATTGATTATTTTATTGTACAAAAATAGGGGCTCATCATATAATAAGCATCAATTATTTTACCACTCATCATTTTAACAATTTGTATATAGTTTTATATAAATAAACTGGCTACTCCAATAACACTTTATTATTTTTGTCACTTATCTATCATTAATGAAAAAGTATCTATCAATAGCCTTTTTAGTATTAATTATCAGTTGTAATAATTCGACTAACAATCAATCTACAGAACAACCTGTTATTAATCCTATAAGTTCCGGAATTCCGGCGCCGAAAGATATTACTGTAAATATTATTGGCATTTATCCGCATGATACGAGTGCCTTCACCGAAGGGCTCCAATTCTATAAGAATAAATTATATGAAGGAACCGGCGATTATGAAGCATCCGCATTACAAATAGAGGATTTGAAAACAGGTAAGGTAGAAAAGAAACATAAGATGGGTACACCTGATATTTTCGGCGAAGGAATACAGGTTTTTAAAGGTAAGATCTATCAATTAACCTGGGTAAATCATTTTGTAAATGTGTATGATGAAAATAATATAGACAAACCTATCAAAACATTACAATGGCCAAACGAAGGGTGGGGTATGACCAACAATGGTACTGACCTTATTATCAGCGATGGTTCTTCGAATTTGTACTTTGTGAATCCCGATGATTTTAAAATAAAAAGCACTTTACAGGTTGTAGATAATCTTGGGCCTGTTGATCAGATAAATGAACTGGAATATGTTGATGGATTTGTATATGCTAACGTTTGGCAAACAGATTATATTATTAAAATAGATGCTTCTAACGGCCATGTGGTTGGAAAAATAAGTCTGCCGGATCTGCTTCATCAATATGCACCCGGACAATATGTTGAGGGAAGAACAGACGTATTAAATGGAATAGCCTGGGACAGCACGAACAACAAAATGTACATAACCGGCAAACGCTGGCCAAAAATATTTGAAGTAACTCTCAATTAATATACTACTTTATTTCATGATGTGAATCTGTATTGGCAGGTGCTGCATTAATTGTATTCGTGTTACCGAATGAAGGTATATGTGATGGATTTTGAGCAAAATAAATTGCAATCATTGCTGCAGCTGCAATACCTAAACCAATTGACCACACCCACCAGTAACTTTTCTTTTTCGTTATTTGTTGTTGCGCTATTTTTTCTTCAACTATAGGAATGCTCGTAGCGATCGTACTCTTTGCTATATGTTGGGCAACAGGCGCAGCTTTTCGATGAACAGCATTTTTTACTACTCTTTCTGCTTTAACTGGTTGAATAAATTCTCTTGATAAGGCAACCCCCAAAAAACGAATTTTGCCATCCTTCTTTGTGAAAGTACCTACACCATCCAGATGGAACGTTCCTGTTTCTTCTAAGCTTGTTGTAACAAACTCACTGGTGCTTGAAAATTTATTAAAAAGATTAGCTTCCTGTTGTTCTTCGGTAAATATAATAGTATGTAGCGGAGACTTTATAGTTAAGTTGATAAAATCAGTTTCGGCCGAATTAGTGATAACAGATAAGATTCCTATGCCCGGTAACCGAAAGCTTTTATTCTGAAAAAGTGATGTTTGTATTAATTTATCCATGACTAACGATGTTATCCAAAGATATTATTGTGCGCTATACAATTTTACAAGGCTATTAGAACTTTACTAACAAACCTCCCACAACATTTATTCCATAGACCTCGTAACCATTCCAACGTTGATATTTGTCGTTTAAGATGTTGTTTATGTCGATCCAAAGACTTATATGTTTTGCCAAACTTAACTCAGCTCCCGCACTTAAATCGGCACCGCCGCTTAAAGATTTAGTTACATTGCCTTTGGCAAGATAAGGGCCACCTGTAAATGCCATTAAATCACTTTTCAACAAAAGACTTTTAAATGCCTGCCAACGTAAAGAGCCATTTAACTCGAAAGGTAAAGTTCCCCAGGCTTTTTTATTGTCTTTAAAGCCCGCATAATTATTAGCTGTGAAGCCCGCTGTAATGGTTAATTTCTCTTCGCTGATATAACTTACTTCGCCATGAATACGCATATCCTGCACATTACTTTCATTACTAATTAAGAAAGATTTGCCATCACTTGCCGTATCGTTTATAAAAAATGGCAAGTTGTCAAACGTAACAATTCCAGCTTTAGCACTTACGATAAAATGCTTGTCGAGATTAGCTTTAACACCTCCATACAATTCAACTTCTTTTGTATTTTGTTCTGTTGTAAATGCTTCCAGGTATGGATTGATAGCTGATAGATTTTGATAGGTGTTCTTATCATACTTACCAACAAAACCGGCCTGCACAGTAAACATTTTATTTTTTATTGGTAATTCACCATAAATGTTCGGCAATACATTTGTTTCTCCATTGTTCCATCCCGGAGTAAGACCAACATGTAATGTAAAAAGAGAGCCTGTATAAACTACTTCGGGAGCCACTTGATAAATATTGTTATCAAACTTAATATTAGCAGGAACAACATTTACAGTTGAATAAGAAGTAACATCAGCATTGAATGAAAGTTTAAGTGCAAACTTGTCATTTAGAGCTTTTTCGAATGGTACATTTGCTATTAAAGTTTGCTCGGTTAATTTATTTTGATTAGTGAAATAACTAACCTGCACATTTGGATTATAATTGATACCCCAATTATTAATATCCGTATTTCTAAATCCAACTTTAGCACTATAATTTTGAAATGGCTGACGTACATCACTTGCAGAGTAGTTATAGATCGAATGATCATATCCATATAAATAATAGGTATGCTGATATGCTCCAATGGATCCGTATACCTCATTATTAGGAGTAAAATAATTAATAGTTGCTTTCTCGTTTGCCTCCGTATAATTTTGGTTTTTTATATCTCCTTGCGAAGAAATATAATCACCATAAACATTTACCAATAATTTTTTCGCATCGCCAAAACTTAATCCTGCTTTAAAATAAGGCGTTGAATAATTACCATAACCAAGTTTTACATAATTTCTATTACCAAGATCAAGCACACTATCATGATCCAATGCCAATGGTTTTAATGATATGGGTTGATACGTATAAAATAAATTTTGAGATGGAATATTATATAACATCGGGAGCTTAGAAGTATCTGCATTTAGATTAGTTGCCGAAAAATTAATCTTTACGGCATTACGCAAAACCGGTTTATAGCTTGATGTAATATCAATTACAGCTTTCTTTGTAGAATCATTTTGTGCATAAGAAGATGTGCTCGAAAATAAAAATACAGCCAGCAATACCAAAAAAATATTGAGTATTGGGTATTGGATATTGAATATTGAATATCTATTATGACTCATCTTAGTTAATTATTTTAGAATTTTCCGCTTCATCATCTAATGCTTTATTCAGTTTTTGCTGAGCCTCATTTTTTAATTCATCAATTGTTGAATTATCAACTACGCTTTGATAAGTTGCTTTAGCATTGAAGTAGTCTTTCTTCTGTTCAAAAATATCTCCCAATAAAATATATGAGCTAGTTACCCAGTAATCATACGAATTCGTTTCTTTAATCACTGCCATAGCAGCTTTTTGTG
>DATHNB010000055.1:0-7236 GCA_035486495.1 Ferruginibacter sp.
ACGTAAATTGCCTTATTACTATTAATTATTGCCATGGCAAACAAACGTATAACAATACAGACACCATGATGAAAAATAAAATAGCAAAAGAATGTGAAGAGAGAAGTTACTATCATTGAATAGTAACAAGAATAAAACTTATACATACTATTAAATATAGATAAGGCTAATAGAAAAAGCTATTGGTTGATAGGCTACCTTGATTGGTAGCCTATTTACTATTGAAGTATGTTTATTAATTGCTTAAATAGATTTCACCTTTAGATTGCAGGAGCTCTATTTTTTTACCATTGCCTTGTAAAAAAACACGAAACTCATCATTGCCCCTATTTACTTCTACAATTAAATCAGCTTGTATTTTATTGTCTAGAGTAGCACTGCCGTATATTTCCGCATACGCTTTCATTATTTCTGCTTCATTAAATTCTATTGGTAATTGATAGCCTTGTTTTTTACCGGCCCAATCTACATACCAGTAAAAATTAAATTTTTGTGGCCTCACACGAGATGCATATTCATTTTTTTGTATTGTTGTTGAGTCTAACGTTTCTTCCTCGCCACTGTAATAATCTAATACCAATTGTGATGTTTTAATTGGCGTAGGCCAATCATAAATAATCACCGGCCGCATGATAAAACGTTGGCGATATTTATCCCATAAACCATAAGGGATTCCATTTTTTGCTAAGTTGTCAGAGACAGCAGAGTCTGACACTAATTTTTTTACATAAACATTTTGATCGGAGGTGTATGCGTAGGGCGCAAACTTCTTCATATCAAAATTTGTTTTTTGTGCCTGAAATCTTCCGACATCTATCCTATTTGCTGTGCCACTTAGCCATACTACCACTACGCCACCAGGAGCCATTCCTACTGTAATTTCATTAAAAGTTTTTGTGATAGGGGTTGGAGGATTGGTGGAATAATTAAAATCAGGCCAACCTTTTTTAAATAATGCAAGTATCGTATCATAAGGTAGTTGAAAACTACCTGTATAAAATTGATTCTCTGTATATGATAACCATGTAATATCTAATCTTACAGGTATAGCTTTTAAATTTGAACCAACTGATGCACTAGATCCATTATCACCCCATGGAGTGGCATACCCTACGGGCTTACAAAACGCACCTGTACTTGAGCTATCGGGACTTACGAAATCCACTTGATAAGGTTCCATTGGATAATTTTCCGGCGCTGAAATTCCCGGGTTCCAATCAAATTTTTCATTCATCTTTTTATAGTTTTGGCAGGATACAATGCCACAGCATAATATTCCGAGATTAAAAATTAGCAGTATTTTTTTCATAATTAAGTTATTTATCCTGGAAGTATTAGTCGTTGTCGAACGCCGTTAATTAATCTTGGGTACATTGGATGCAAGTAACCATAACTTGTATCATAATTAGTATTCCAATGAAGATAGTCATGTCGAAGTTTCAGTAAATCCTGATCGTCTTGTGAAAGATGGGAAAGCGATTTTATTGGAGATTGTATTTTTACATACGAAACATCTGTGTCATATTGTTTTTGAGGTGCATCATCAATTTTTACTGGCTGCGTATAGCTTAATTCTATTGGTTCCCCATTATTAAATACATAATCTATTAACTTATTTTTTACTCTCCCTAAAAGAGCATCTTCTTTTTTAATGGAGTATTGGTCTTCGATATTGCTTTTTTGATTGAATTGCAGAGGATTATTAGGTGAATCTTTTATAGTAAAATCCATAGCAAGTTTACACATTAAATGTAAAGGAATAAAACTATAGGTATTGCGTACTATACGTTCACCGTACAAATTATTTAATATTATATTATCTAAATACAATTCATCTTTTTTAAACCAACCCTCTTCAATTAGTCGTTGTTTTTCTTTTAGTAATTTATCATTATCGCCACTTACAATAGCATTGTTTATTTCTTTCATATTATCCTGATAGCAACCCCCAACATCGCTGTGCACACCAGGAAAGCTATATGAAGAGCCTTTTGAGCCAGCACTATTGATTGTAGTAAGAGGAAAATTGCCTCGATGTTCATCTGCAGCAGTAAAGTGTATTACGCGACTTGCTAAATAACCAATAGCATCCAAATGCAATTCTTTTGTATCGTCTTTAAATTCGTCAGGTGTGTCATCGGTAGGATTCTTTTTAGTACTTAAAGAGTCGGGTATGAAAAGCCCGTCGCTATAAGAAGCAACACAATCAAACAAACCTGCAAAACGAATAATAATAGTGTTAATCTGGACAGTATTCATTTTACAATATGCGCCTAAATAACCTCCTTTAGGAAATTCAGAAAAGTTAGTTTCTTGTTTCATATCATCAACTAAAATGTAACCTTGATGTATATATAATTTTTTCGCAGTATACCCATTTCTTTTAATTTCGTATAAAAATAATCTTGCAGTAGCAGCCCCGCGACTAAAGCCAAAAACATCTATAGTAAGCCTATTTACTATTTTTGGATTCTGAGAATGGAGTGAATCACTTAACTTATCAGCAATCCATTTACAACTTTCCTTAACTCTTGTTGTTATACCAGTGTTACCGCTACCGAGACCTGTACCTGTGTTGTCGTCTTTTTCATCTTTTTTAGTTCCCATACCTTCTACATAATGGCCAAAAGTGTATGATCCTTTTTTATCCTGATAATTTTGAAACAATCTCGCAATATTGGAATAATCATTTTCATAACTACTATCTTGACTAGTTTTTTCACGATAGATAGATGATTGTTTAAGACGTTCCTCGGTATTATCTTTATTATTGCCGGTGCCATCAAAAAACATAGCAATACTTACATCAATAGGTGCTATTGTTTTTTGTCTTGTTTCGCCTTGTGCGGGTCCGATTTTTGCGAGTCCTGCCATAAATAATTTTTTGTTTTATAGGGTATGATGGAATTAATCTTTTTTGAAGAAGGCCATCCAGCCTACAGGTTCAGGTTTAGGTTTTTCTTCTTTTATCTGAATGATCTTATTTACAGTTTTTTCGTACCCATTAACAGTAGTTTTATATTCGCCTTGTTCTGTTGTTGCTGCCGCCTCACACATAATATTTTTTATATAATAGGTGTGCATGTCGATATCATAGCTGATTTCAATTTTACCATTTGTAAGTGGAACCTCTTCAATAAATGCAGGCAAAACCAACAATCCTTTAAAAATTACAGTAATTGTCTTTTCGCTTCTATTAACTATTTTACTTGACCCTTTGAATAGAAACGGATCTTCAAAACCTACAAAAGGAAATTCAATTGTTATTTCTTTAGTTTTAGTTTCATAGTCGTACTCACCAGTAATTGGTGCAAAAAATAACGATAGCCAGGTATCTTTAGTTACTATATTTTTTAATTGTTCAGCATTATGCAAACTGCTTTCTATTGCTTCAATATATTCTATTGCAATATCTCCTTCGTAATGTTGTAACAATGTTGGTTTTGCTTCGACAAAACGTTTTTGTAATTTGTTTGTATTTAGTATGCTATCAATACGTCCTTCTTTTGTTGCCGCAAACTCAAATGGATAGTATGGTTGGGCACATTCCAGTGCCAATAAACTTATATGATCTTCAGGTTTCTCATTGTCTATATAAAAATTATCCTTTGTTATTTTCCATAAAGCTTTTCCTTCTTTCATTGAGGCGCAACACATATCAATAGTATAGTGCATACTTTTTTCTTCTTGAGGCGAGATCCATTTGATCTGTACACCATACTTACGTTCCATACCTACATACGGCCAATGAACTATAGGAAGCTGTTTATGATTCCGGCTATTACCAATAGGATCAAATATTTCGTCAATTATTATTAAGGACATAGGATAGGTTTTCATGCTTCTTGTTGTTTATTCACTAACTATAAAAAGGAAATAAAATAGTACAACAAAATATCAGTAATTTTTTTCCGCCTTTATTGCAAGGCATGGGTTTAAATAATTTATAAGTTGATCAATAGGGCTTCCCGGATTTGCTATTTATTTTTAAATAAAACAGCACTTAAAAGGAGCGGAGGCAAATGTATATAAAAATGAGTATAATAATTTGTTAGAATTACGATAAGGTTATCACTTCATAATTAATTGGCACTCGTTGTTATCATTTCATGCGCAACTTCAATCGTATCTATTGCGATCTCTTTTGCACCTGATTTTCTACTTCCATTCCTGAAACTTCCTGAAAGATGATGCCTTTCATCTCTGTTCCAAAATCAATCTGGAAAGAAAATTTTGGAGTTGAGCTTGAGGAATTTTCCTTGAAAGAAAGCATGGCTCTGTTGTTATTGAAAAGGAAAATTAATCAATTGTTGGGTACTTAATTGATTTGTATTTAACAGATCATCAACAACCGGTGCTGTCCGTCTTTTTCCTTTGGAGCCCGGTGAACACAAGGAAGAACTTGGCTTCCAGGATGATCGACCGCCAATCTCCATAAGTTGCCTTGGCCTAAGCTCACAGGGCGTGCGGCAGGAGTAGCCCGATAGTGTAGATCAAAAAAATGCTCACTTAAAAATGAGTCAAAACCTTCGGCTGCTCCATGGTATAGTTTTTTAAGTTCGTCACGTATTTCCGGAACAAGCACTTTTTGTTCGGCTTCTGCATTTGATATTATTTCACTCGACTCACCATAGTAAGTACATAAAAAAGTATCGGTTGGTACAGGAGACCGATCTACATGAAAAGAATAAACATCCGTTGGAAAAAACGGATAGGCATCATCTCTTTCGTAGCACCTGATCAGGTTAAGGACCGGAGATGCACCATGAGCTTTTAACACCTTTAAATCATCTAAAAGAATTTCACGGGCAAGCTCCCCCTGCTCACTCAAGGTAAGTTCACGAAGCTCCTCGGGATCAAGTACCATTACATTTTCGTTTAGCGCTACCTTTTTAACGATCTCAGAAAAATCACCTTGTAGTTTACGAGTCCAGTAAATCGCATTCATTTCTCCCTTAAAAGGCGTGGAAACAAGGTCTTGGAAATTTGTAACACAGCGAATTTGATTCTCAGCATGCGATAAATTGATCATAATGGTTTATTAAGTATAAAATCATTTACTTCCTTGGTGCAGTGTATCTTCCACTTTCGCAGGACTCTATCCACTTCATTCCTGCGCCTCATGTGGACCTGCGTTGTGCAAAGATGGGAAGAATGATGGTTATCGAGTTGTAAAACCGATTTATTTATATGTAAGGTTTGTTCGCCAGTTGGGAGTTGTTGGGAATTATTAACAGATAAAAAGATCTTTAAAATGCTACGGCCTTTAACATGATAGTAATCTGTTTGGATTATTAATCTTTTAATTGTACTAATAGAGCTTCATTCAATAATTTCTTGCCTTCCCCAAATTTCGTATAATACCATCGGGATAAATCATTTCGTTTAATTTTCTCCCATTCAAGTTTAGTAATATATCTATTTAGTGAAATGAAATTTTCAGAATAGTTTCTTAATTGTTTAGTTATTAACAAACGTTCATCCTCGTTGCTCAAGGGTGTCATATTAAGAACAACGATATATTGGGTTAACATCAGCTCAAAATTAGAGTGCACTTTTTCTTTGGGATCTAATGCTAGTTTTACTAAATAATATTTCAAATCAACCATCTTGATATCTTCTAGTAATTCTTGATGCAATTTATTTGCGTACTTTTCTGCTTCCTCATTTGGATGAGTTTTTATTTTTTCAAACAAACCACTACAAACATTTGATTTAAACACTAATGTGGAGCCTTCAGAAAGAAATTCAGAAACAACAGTTTTAAAATTATCTAGCCATCTAAGTTTTGCATTTGTAATATTATTTGATCTTATTTGCCATAGGGCGAATATTCCAGCAGCTAATGTGGCAAAAGGGATTGAGCTTATCCAATTCATAATATTTTACGTATAATTTACCCGAAAAATTTCTGTAAATTATTTATTGAGTAAATCGATTAACTTTTAAAGATATTTTTTCTGTGATATTCTAAATAATGTTCACGTCCTTCTACAGGCAACATAATATACTTTTTATCATCAGAAATATTTAATTTAGAACATGTCATTTTTGAAAGCCAAGGAGAAACTTTCATTTTTTTGTCATTTGTAAAACTTATAAAACCTCTATCAAAAAGAAAATCATACGTAGGCGTGAACATAAAACCATTTTTTGGATCTGTCTTTTCAATCTCTTCTGAATCAACCCATGGCTTAATATGACTTGCTATAAGAAGCCTATCATCAGAGACAAGAGTAATCGCACAAATTGGGCATTCATCTAAAAGCGCTTTACGATATTTGCCTTGGCCGATTCTTGCGTAATTAATTTGCTTTTTTCGATCATCCGAAATTGTCTCTATGGCAATTTTTTCTTCTTCATTTCTTACTATAGTTGGATGTTGTGTTTCCCCAAAGTAATCCACAAATAACTTAAAATAAAAAACGACCTCCTTATTAGGGGCTAATAATTTTATTGAGGATACATATGTAATATTAGGCAAGGATAATTCTCGTAAAAGCTTATATATTTTTAATTCCTCTCCTTGAGGTTTTTTTGCATAAAGTCTAGTGTCTGTTTCTTTTCTCCCGTCATGCTCTTCTAAAGTGAAATAATTTATATCATTAAGACCTTCTATTTTTTTTATTCTTTGTTCCCATAACATCGGAAAGTTTTCTTTGTCTCGATAAGGTTGTTCAGGGTTTAAATATTCAACTTTAGTGTCATTTAAATAATTTTCAAGATCAGTTTTTAACAAGAAGCATTTGATATTAAAATGCAGACCTCCCAAAAATTTTATAAGTTCAGCGTCTTTTTTACTTCCTAGAAAAAGTTCTTCAGCTCCATTTCCGTTTCCAAGTTTATTTGCGGGTACAACAAAAGAATCTGCGATTGTGATTTTTTCTTTTGTGTCAATAATAGTGTAAGGAATTCCTTTAATTAGTAATGTCGTCATAATTATTTTCCAAATTGAGTAATATCCATTTCTTTAAGAAGTGCAATTAATACATCTACCACTATACTATTACCAGCTTGTCTGTACATTTGTGTATCACTTACTACTTGCTTAAAATTATCTTTAAACCCCATTAAGCGCAAACATTCTTTTGGTGTAAGTTTTCTAATTTTACCTTTATTATGTGTCACATAATTATCTACACCAGCTCTATGCATCTTGTGCATACTTTGTAATAGAGGCCTTGCGACCTGCAAGTCGGTTTTTGTACTTGTTCGAAAAGTTTTCGTTCCACCTGC
>DATHNB010000056.1:0-8365 GCA_035486495.1 Ferruginibacter sp.
ATTATAAATTCAATAGTTTGCAGCACTTTTATTTTTGTGTTATAATCAAACACTTAAAAATTAAACATCCATACAGTGAAAAAGAATTATGTAATAAACAAAGGAATATTATTGGTTATCGCATATTTGATATCATCCTGCGCAATGGCTCAGGATACAATGATAAATACGAAACATTACAATAGTCTTTATCAGTATGGTATTGCTGATGCATTTTTGGGTGGACAGTATAGAGGTGGCTTGACAATAAATCAGTTAAAATTGAATGGAGATTTTGGTATAGGTGCACCCGATATGTTGGATGGCGAATTGATCGAATACAAGGGAAAAGTTTACCAAACTAAAGCAAGCGGCCAAACCATTGAAGCGCCGGATACATTGAAAACAGCGCTTGCTTTTGTCTGCTTTTTTAAAGCAGATACTTCTTTTCGTATTACGGATACCGTTTCACAAAAAGAAGCCCTCCGACAAATAGAAAGTTATTTAAACAACAAAAATGGTATTTATGCCATTCGTATTACTGGTCTTTTTAAACATGTCAAAACAAGAGCTTTTCATCCTGTTGATAAGGAACCTTTTCCTGCCCTCGCTAGTATTCCTGAAAGACAAGAATTTTTCGAGTTTAATCAGGTAGACGGAGTGCTATGTGGTTATAAAATGCCTTCTTACATGGATGGTATCAACATTAATGGATTTCATTTTCATTTTTTATCGGCTAAACATAATGCCGGCGGCCATGTTTTAGATTTTTTGCCCGAAAACGTTTTAGTGGAAATTTCGGTTATTAATAATTTGCAGGTAACAATTCCTCATGATAAATCTTTTATGGACTTAAAATTCAAAGATCAAGCTGCTCCAGTAATGACCAATAAGTAAGAATATCCCTTTTTGTATCATATCATTCTCCCCTTCACCAATTGTGCGGAAAATTATACACAGCATATGTATAATGATTATTGCGTATATGTATAAAACTATCAATAAAATGCTATATTTTTACATTTTTAGAAAAAATATGACCGTTAAGATCAAATAATTCCCATTTATAACATTAACGTAACATTAGTTAGGAATTATTGCTTAATTTGCCGATACCAAAATTAGCAAAATAACAAGCTGATCTTCCAACTTATTTAAACATACATGCTACATAAATCATCATTATTCTTTATTAATTTATTCAAATGAGTACAAAAAAAGTTTTGGCTATACTATCAGAGTATGGCTATTGGGGTGTAGAATTAGTCGGTCCGCTTGAAAAGCTTGAACAGGCAGGTTATCAAGTTGAGTTCATGACACAATATGGCAAAACGGCCCAAGCCTTACCACCAAGTTATGATACGACTTATGTTGATCCTCCATTAGGCGTTTGTGTTACTACACCATTGGCAGCAGAAAAGGTTAAAGCATTTGAAGCAAGTGGCCGTCTTAAAAAAAGTATTAACATGTCAAGTTTGATACCTGAACGACCATTCGTTAGTAAGCCTAATTTTTTACGTGAGCTTGAAGACTACTATATTAAGGTAAAAGAAAGCCAAAAATATCTTGTAGATACTTATGATGCTGTTTTATTGGTTGGAGGCAGCGGTCCTATTGTGGATATGGTAAACAATCAGCGCGTACACGAAATTGTTTTGGGTTTTCATAGAGCAAATAAACCTATAGCTGCTATCTGTTATGGAGTTGCAGTATTGGCTTTCGCAAGAGATTTTAATGAAAGAAAAAGTATTATCAAAGGCAAACATGTTACAGGACATTGCATAGAATACGATTACCATGATGGTACAGGTTTTATGGGTACTGATTTTAACATGGGGCCACCGCCTTATGTATTAGAATATGTATTGGCTGATGCTGTAGGTACTGAAGGTCAGTATCATGGCAACTTTGGTAAAGAGACATCGGTAATAGTAGATTACCCTTTTATAACTGCGCGGTCATTGCAATGTTCATTTGAGTTTGGAGAACAGTTTGTTAATGTGCTCGATAGTAATCTAAAAAAATATGGCTGGTAAAAAAACCGGGAATCAAAAAATAATTGAACAATTTCTAGCCGATGGTATGGATTTTATGTTCGGTAATCCTGGTACAGTAGAACAGGGGTTCCTGGATGCCGTTACTGATTATCCGGCCATGAAATATATTTTAACCTTGCAAGAAAGTGTGGCTGTGTTAATGGCCGATGGACATGCCAGGGCTACACAAAAACCAACGTTGGTGCAACTGCATAGTTCGCCGGGAATTGGTAATGCTGTTGGTGCATTATATCAAGCTAAAAGAGGACATTCTCCTTTGGTAGTAATAGGTTCTGATGCAGGTACGCAATACATGAATATGGATGCGCAGATGGCTAATGATCTTGTTGCTATGATGGCTCCCGTTACCAAGTATTCTACAATGGTGATGTCATCGCAATCACTTTTACGTACCATAAGACGGGCGATAAAAATTGCAGGGACTGCTCCGATGGGACCAGTATATGTTTGTCTTCCTATGAATATACTGGATGAGATCAATGATGAAGTGGTAGTTCCTACATCTATTCCGTCAACCAGGGTTATACCTGAACCATCGTTAATAAATGATGCTGCAAAATTATTGGTTTCGGCAAAAAAGCCTGTGATCTTTATTGGTGATGGCGTAGCATATTCAGGTGCTTCAGCCGAATTAACAAAAGTAGCAGAATTACTTGGAGCTGAAGTATATGGGGTTGATTTTGGTGATTTTATTATGGACACTTCACATCCTTTATATCAGGGAACTACCGGGCACATGTTTGGTAGTTATAGTTTACCTATTACGTCAAAAGCGGATGTGAATCTAGTTATAGGTACTTATATGGTTCCCGAAGTTTTTCCTGAACTCGGAGACATATTTGCTCCTGGTGCAAAAGTGATACACTTTGATCTGAATGCCTACGAGATCGCTAAAAATCATCATGTTGATATCGGTGTTGTAAGTGATCCTAAATTATCATTAGACGCACTTGCAGATGCCATAATAAAATTAAGTACTCCTGAGTATAAGAGTCTGGTTGAAAGTAGAACAAATAATATCGCGGCTGAAAAAACAAAAAAGCACGATGTTGAATTACTAGCTGATACAAAAATACAAGGCAATAGCAAATTGCAAATGTCACAATTCGCAAGTGTGCTAGCTAAAAAAATACCCGTTGATACTATCATTTTTGACGAAGGGCTTACAAGCTCACCTGCAGTAACAAGATATATACCACCTGTGAAACCGGGCCATTACTTTGTAACTCGTGGAGGATCGTTAGGTATTGGTTTTCCTGGTGCTATAGGTGTTAAACTTTTTAGTCCTAAAAGTACGGTGATAGGCTTTTCCGGAGACGGAGGCTGTATGTATACTATACAAGCGTTATGGACAGCCGTTAGGCATAAAACCGGGGCTAAGTTTGTAGTTTGTAATAATGGGAGTTATAAATTATTGCAATTGAATATTGATACATACTGGGATGAGAGACAGATTCAAGATCGTCAGCATCCTTTGTCTTTCGATTTGTCGTTTCCTCCGATCCGGTTTGATTTGCTCGCAAAGTCAATGGGTGTTGATGCGGTAAGAGTGGAGACGGAGGCTGAAATATTACCTGCCATTGAAAAAATGCTTGCCGATGATAAGCCTTTCTTAATTGATTTAGTATTGGAAGGGAATCATAAAGCAGATCTAGTAGAATTGAATTGTTCTCATTAAATAAGACTTTAATAGATTTTAAATATACCGACTAACCAAATCATGGACAATATCCATAGTGCATATCATTATATTATTATAGGGGCAGGCGCTTCGGGTTGCGTAATTGCCAATCGTTTAAGTGCCGATCCTGCAATAAAAGTGCTTGTATTAGAGGCCGGAGATATGGACACGAATCCCAATATAAGCGACGTAGGAGGGTTTGTGAAATTATGGGGATCTGATAATGATTGGAAACTTCAGACTACACCACAATCTGCATTATTAAATAGAGAAATTGTAATTAATCAGGGCAAAGTACTTGGAGGTAGCTCTTCTATTAATGCTATGATGTATGTTAGAGGTAACCCGGCAAATTACGATCAATGGAGCGCACTGGGTGCGAAAGGTTGGAGCTATAAGGATGTGTTGCCCTATTTTAAATGTATCGAAAATTATAACGGAGAATTCGCAGAGTATCATGGAGTTGATGGTGAATTGACAATTCGTGATTGTCCTGAAGATAAAATGCGTTCGCCTGAGTTTTTAAATGCGGCTGCTGAAGCTGGTTATAACGGAGGTCCACATTGGGATTATAATGCTGCAAAACAAGAAAACGGCGCAGGTTTATTGCAATTTCATATTGATGCGAATGGAAAGCGTGAAAGTGGCGCTACGGCATTTCTACATCCTGTAATGGATAGAAGTAATCTTACTGTACTAACGGGTGCGCATGTAACTAAAATTGTAATTGAAAACGATACAGCTCGAGGAGTTGAATTTATCAAGGATAATAAAACACAAATTTGTAATGCTATCAATGAGGTTGTATTAAGTGCAGGAGCGCTTGCTTCACCTAAAATATTATTATTATCAGGCATCGGGCCATCTGCTGATCTGCAGCAGGTTGGTATTGATGTAAAAGTTGATCTTCCGGGAGTAGGAAAAAACTTGCAGGATCATTTGCAATTGCCAATTATTTTTAGAACTACGGAAGACTTGCCGCATACAACTTTATTAACCGGTAATGTGTTGTTTATTAAAACTAACCCGGATAGAGTTGCGCCTGATATGCAAATAAATTTTACGCCGAGTATACCAGCTCCACTAGCACCTTTATTACCGGATTTTGCTGGTCCCGTTTGCATATTTTTGGCCATACTGGTACAACCGCAAAGCACTGGTGAATTAAAATTGGCATCAAATAATCCTTTAGACCCACCTGTAATAAATCCCGGTTACCTGCAAAATGAAGAAGATATCAAAGCATTAACAACTGCAGTAAAAGTAATCAGAAGTATTGCCGGCACTACGGCTTTTACCAAATTGAATGCTGGTGAATTAGCGCCGGGTGAAGCTGATATGGAAGGATTTATACGAAGCCAGGTTTCAACATTATGGCATCCTGCGGGAACTTGTAGAATGGGTACTGATGCGATGGCAGTTGTAGATCCTAAACTAAAAGTACGTGGAATAAAAAAACTAAGAGTAGCTGATGCTTCAATAATGCCGGTTGTAACCAGCGGCAACACAGTAGCAGCTTGTTTTATGATAGGTGAAAGAGCTTCGCAAATGATTATAAATGATAATTGAATTTATATAAATTAAATCTAACTAAAATTATGTTGACCAAAGAAACAATTGAAAAATTTACAACAAGCTGGTATAAAAAACTAGATGTACATGTACCGATGGTAGAGGTTCTACCGATGCTGGATGATAAAAAATTGGAGATGGTTTTTCCGGAAGCTACCGTTTACGGCTATGCCGGATTTGAAGGATGGTTCCAACGAGTGATAAGAATATTTTTTGATGAAGTGCATACAGTAAAACTATGTGACCCTACAATTACCGGAAATACAGCAACTGTTAAAGTAGTTGTACAATGGGAAGCAAGCGTATGGAATGCTCCTGAACCTTTTAGTAAACGTATAAAAGCAGACGCATACCAAACCTGGGAAATGGGATTAAATAATGCCGGCGAACCGGTAATTACAAAATATGTTGTTGATTCGTTGGAATATCATCCCGGTTCAGCAACACTATAAACAATCAACTTAATAAATTATAATTATCAATGAAGAACGTTCCTGATACCAAGCTGGGCAATATGTATAAAGAGCATATACAGCATATACTTGACAAAAATATTGAAGCACTGCTTGATCAATATACTGATGATGCTTTGCTGATAAGCAGTTTTATGAAAACTCCCGTTATATATAAAGGCAGAGAAAAAATACGTGAGCACATGCAAGGTATTTTAGGTATCGATGGTCTTGAAACAGATATCGTTTTTTGGGCTGAAACCACTGATCCTGAAACGCTGATGATCACTGAACAAATTACAATGACAACTAAAGATGGAGTGAGTAATATGCGATTCGCAGACAGTTGGGTACTTAAAGATGGTAAAATAGCAATTCATTTTGCTGGCATGGTACAGCATCCTGATGGTTCATTAGCATAATAACATAATTAAAAATATAGTGTAATGTCGGTATCAAACAAAAACAAAGCAATATCCAGACAATATTTTCATCGTGTGATGAATGCATTGGATAAAGGAACGGCGCACAAAGTTCTTGCGCCTGAATTTGTGTTCACCTTGCCAACGCATCCGGAACCTTTTTATGGTCCTGAGGGATTTATTGGCTTGGTTGAAATGCTTCACAATGCTTTTCCTGATTTCTATATTAATCCACAAGATATGGTTGCCGGCGATGATTGGGTAATAACCAGATGGGTCGGCGGAGGTACTCACGTAGGAGGTGCTCTATTAACTACTAAAGGTAATATAGAAGCTACGGGAGAATTTTTTGAAATTGATGGTATGACATGGCATACAATTAAAAATGGTCAGATCATAGAATCTATTGGACATGAAGATACATTGGGGCTGATGCTGCAATTAGGTATTATTCCATCAACCCCTGATAAACCTGAAGATATAGAAGCCCATAAAAAGATTGTTGATCAATATTTTTATGAGATAATGAATAAAGGAAATTTGGATTTAGTCGAAGAAATTTTAGATCCGAATTTTGCTTTTATTATTCCCACGCAAAAAGATCCGATTGTAGGATACAAAGATTTTAAAGGTTTTGTAACCTATCTACGCACTGCTTTTCCTGATATTAAATTTAGTGAATTGAAGCAAACGGCTGAAAAGAACAAGGTTGCAGCCCGCTGGCAGATTGAGGGAACGCATCTAGGCGAATTTTTAGGCGCTCCGCCAAGTGGTAATACTATTTCTGATTTTGGTATAGATATTTTCACTATGCGCAATGGCAAAATTGCTTCGGTGCATGTTAACGAAAACGATTTTGGTTTAATGCAACAAATGGGCGTTATCCCATCCTAAAAAATAGTAAATACCAAAAACAAAAATATGACAGCTGAACAAAAAAATGCCGAAACAATAAAGAGATACGTGAGTGAAATATGGAATATGGCTGACATGTCTGTTATCGATGAATTGATTCATCCGGATTTCAATTTTATTTTGGTATTTGCTCATTTAACGAATAAGGAAGATTTTAAAAAAATGATTACGGTTAACCATATTGTTTTTCAAGATTTGGCTTACTACATTGATGATCCTGTTGGCGATATTGTTGTTGATAAAACCAAAGGATCTTGTTTTTGGCGCATGACAGGCAAACACATTGGAGTCTGGCGTAATGTACCGGCCAGTAACAAAGAGGTATCTATAAACGGTATAACATTTTTCAAATTTACTGAAGACGGCAAAATGATTGAGGCCCGGGTACTTAGTGATGTATTTAGTTTGATGAATCAGATAGATGGTATTAAAGAACTCTACGCATAAAAATCAATCCAATTAAAATAATTTAATCATCCTAATAAAATTTTAAGAAAATGAGTTTCACACCAGAACAAAACAATGCTATTTGTGTTGAATTTTTTGAAACAGCCTGGAACGAAGGTAATGTAAGAGAAGATCTTTTAGCTTCTGATGCAATTGATCATTCACGAGTAGGCGGTAAACAAAAATCTGAGCCGGGATCCGAAAGCTTTAAACAAATAGTAGGTATGTTTCGCCATGCTATGCCTGATGTTAAGTTAACATTGGAAGATCAAATATTTACATCAGATAAAGTAGTACATCGCTGGTTGTTAAATGGTACCGATACCGGTGGTGTAATGGGAATGCCAGCAAGTGGCAAAACACTGGCAGTTTCCGGCACTACAACAGTACGTATGAAAGATGGAAAAATTGCGGAAAGATGGGCCAATGTTGATGAATTAGGGTTGTTACAACAATTAGGTGTTGTGCCTCCGCCACCGGGATCATAATTATAGTATTATTATTTAACACCTAATGAATTGCTTGCAAATAGAATATGGAAAATATAGATTTTTATAAACAGCACTTACGGTTACTCGAAGAAAGAAGTGTAGGTAAACTTGTTGAATTGGATTATCATGATGATGCGGTTATGCTAATATTAACAGGCGACGAACCTAAATATGTTAATGGTAAAAAAAATATTGCTGAATTATTTGAAGGCTACCTGCAATATGTTTACAGGGGCTTTATTTCAACAGAAAAATTGGCAATAACCGATGACTGTGTTTTTTTAGAAGCAACTATCGACACTAAAAATGGACCACTAAAAGTGTATGATGCGATGTATATGAAAGACGG
>DATHNB010000057.1:0-2970 GCA_035486495.1 Ferruginibacter sp.
TTAAATATTTAGCCAAAGCATCCAGATCTACTACTTCGCCTCTTGCATAGTTGATCAATATGCTGCCTTTTTTGAAATATTTTAAATTGGTCTTATTGATCATGTTTTTTGTTGTCGGCAATTCAGGCACGTGCAACGTAACAATATCAGATACGGCCAGCATATCTTTCAATGTCTTTTTTTGTTCAGCATTACCTAAAGGCAATTTTGTTTCAACATCGTAAAAAACAACCTTCATTCCAAGACCTTCTGCCAATACACTTAGCTGGCTACCGATACTTCCGTATCCAATAATACCCAAAGTTTTACCTCTTAATTCGTAACTACCGCTGGCATCTTTCATCCAGATACCCTGATGTGCCGCAATATTTTTATCTATTATTTTACGGATCAAAATGATAGAAGCACCAATCACTAATTCTGCTACGCTACGCGTATTACTATAAGGTGCATTAAAAACTGCAATACCTTTTTGAGTTGCTTCTTTAAGATCTACCTGGTTGGTACCGATACAAAAACAACCGATAGCCTGCAATTTTTCTGCTGCATCCAACACTTTTTTAGTTATCTGCGTTTTACTGCGGATGCCTAATAAATGAACGTTCTTTATTTCTTTTATTAATTGCTCTTCACTCAATGCTCCTCCCAATTTGTTTACGCTTGAATACCCTGCGTTATTAAAATATTTCACCGCTGCATCACTAATATTCTCTAAAAAAAGTATGTTTATCTTTTCCTTAGGATAGCTTGTTATTTTTTTTTCTGCCATGATATTTAATTTACTTCCGTATTTTGCGCAAATATATTCTATCTAACTCTTAATATATTACGTTGTCGGGAATAAAATCTTTTTTTAATAGGGTAAAATATACTCCTATTACTTCAGGGTCACTTACTTACATTGCTTGTTTAAGTGCCATTCTAGTCATAACTGCCGGGCTTTCTGCCTGTGGATCCAGTTCTACTGATTCGCAAGAGCAGCCCCAATTAAAGGCTGTTCCCGGAACTCTTTCAGCAATACCTGCGCCGGTTTTATTGGACCTGCCGGCTCCTACACCGATTGCTCCTGCATTACAACAACGTTTGCATGATGGTTGCGAAGCATGGTATAATATGCGCTTAAGAAACTCCGGTTTTAATGGTGGAATGCTTGTAGCAAAAAATGGCAATATCATATTTGAGCAATATAAAGGAATGGCACATATTGGCGGCAAGGATGTAATTACGGAGAATACTCCTTTTCAAATAGCCTCTGTTTCTAAAACATTTACTGCCATGGCAGTATTGAAATTATACCAGGATAGCCTTATTAAACTGGATGATGAATTCAGTAAATATTTTCCACAGTTTAATTATCCTGGAGTGACCATTAAAGATATGCTGAGTCATAGAAGTGGCTTGCCTAACTATCTTTATTTTTTAGAAGACATTCATTGGGATGAAACAAAATTTGCGACCAATGAAGATGTACTATCGTTGATGATCAGTCATAAAAATGAATTGAAAGATATTACAAACCCCAATACTCATTTTGAGTATTGCAATACAAACTATGCACTGTTAGCATTGTTAGTAGAAAAAGTAACAGGCAAAAGATTTCCTCAATATATGCAGGAAACATTTTTTACGCCATTGCATATGACCAATACTTTTATATTTAACCCTGATAGTATGGCTACCGCAAACCGTAGTTACGATTACAGGGGCAGAATAGAAAAAGATACTTATCTGGATAAAGTGTACGGTGATAAAGATGTGTACACAACACCAAGGGACCTGCTAACATGGGACAGAGCGCTAACCACAGGCATAATATTTAAGCCTGAAACAATAACATTGGCCTACACACCATACAGCAATGAAAGAAGAGGTATAAGAAATTACGGACTCGGATGGAGAATGTTTGTTTTTCCGTCAGGTAAAAAAATAATTTATCATAATGGCTGGTGGCACGGGAGCAATGCTTCTTTTATACGGATGGTGCAAGACTCTGCAACGATCATTATTTTAGGAAATAAATATAACCGTAACATTTATCACGCAAAAGAACTAGCCGGGCTGTTTGGGAACTATGGCGGCAAAGCTGAAGAAGAGGAAGAGAATGAAGCTGCAGAACCTGGGCGAATTGTTGTTAGAAGAAGAGTTAGACATAGAGCTAAGCATAAATAAAACAAACTCGAGCTACGATATATAATAAAAGAAACAATTTTCTTTTATTATTGCTTTGCTTAATCTAAATAGAACTTCCAAAAAACAAATAAGCTAACCCTATAGCCGTAATAATCCCCACAAAATCTGCCAGTAACATTGCGCCAATCGAGTAGCGTGTATTTTTAATTGATACCGCACCAAAGTAAACAGCCACCACATAAAAAGTAGTATCAGAAGATCCCTGCAAAATACAGCTCAGTCTTCCTGCAAAAGAATCAGGGCCCGATGCTTTCATTGTGTCGATCATCATTCCTCTTGCACCGCTTCCGCTTAATGGTTTAATTAATGCGGTTGGTATGGCTTGCACAAAACGCGTATCAAAACCAATAGCTGCAAATAAATTTGTAACTCCATTGATAATAATATCAAAAATGCCGCTTGTACGCAACAAGCTAATAGCTACTAACATCCCAACCAAGTATGGAATAATTTTTACCGCAGTTTCAAAACCTCCTTTTGCACCTTCAACAAATGCATCAAAGATGTCGATCTTTTTATACAATCCACCAAGTATGATCAAAAGAAAAATTAATAAGATTATTCCATTGCTTAGCATACCCGAAAAAGAATCCATACTATCATGACTCAATCGGTTAACATATATTACCAATAAAGCGATCAATGAAGACAGGCTCAATACCCAACCAAGTATAACCGGTTGGAAAACTTTTATCTTCTGTTTATACGAAACAATTAGCATTGCAGCGATCGTTGCGACAAATGTTGCAATCATGCAAGGAATAAAAATATCTGTAGGAT
>DATHNB010000058.1:0-2881 GCA_035486495.1 Ferruginibacter sp.
CTTCAGTGTTTTTTGTAATAGAGCCAATTGGATGTATGGTTACTGTAAAGTCTTTAGACTTTTGAATAATATATTCTATTTGAGATTTACTGTGAATAACCGGATTAGTATTTGGAATTACCATTACTTCTGTAAATCCTCCGGCAGCAGCGGCTTTTGCTCCTGTTTCTAAAGTTTCTCTATGTTCGTACCCCGGATCGCAGAAATGAGAGAAAATATCCATCCAGCCGATGCTTACAGATAAATTTTTACCCTCAATTGTTGTGTCTGCTTTTTCCTTAATAGAATCTGCGATAGCTGAAATGATCCCATCCTTAATATAAATATCTTTCGCGAGCCCATTAAATGGAGAAGAGGGATTGACAATAGTAGCGTGCTTAATTAAAACCTTCATTAGGTTTAACGAAAATTTGGTTGCGCTAAGTTAGCTTTTGTTTATGGAATTTTAAAAATCGATTTCATTCATTATATGAACCTTCTGGGATTGCTTTTGGTCTTGATTCTTGAAAAGTCTCTATTTGATACCTTGTTGCAATTGTTCGAGACGCAAAAATAAATTTTGTTAAAAGTGTACTAATTCCAAATTTTGACTCATCTTTGCAATCGCAGAGGGAAGTACCTTAAAAAGTAAGTCCCTCCGTAGAAACGGAAGGACTTTAACGATTGCTTGCTATATGAAATTCTTAAGTTTTTAATTAGGCTGATTCACAGCTTGTTTTTATATCTTGGGTTTTGATACCCGTTCTAACGATTGATTGTTTTTTCTTACGATTGTTTGCTATATTTTTTTATTTCCTTTCTACCCCAAAGATAAATCACAAATCCTGCCAGTTATTTCCAATTTAGTCTTGCTTTTATTAAGCCAAAGCCGTTAATGAATTGTTTAAATGATTGATACTGTTGTCTTTCAAAAGGAATCGTTTATGATAGCCAACCTATTTATCAACACTAAAAGAACTTATTTTTAACGAAAAATAGTGGTTTAAAACTCGATATCAATATCATATTTAGCTAACAGACCAGCCATACCGAGATAGGAGAATTTGGCTTTCTTAATTTTATTTAATTCGGGGTCAAAAGAGTAATTTTTTGCGGTTCGAAAATCTACTTTTTCTAAGATCGTTCGCATAAAAGTTGTATCGAGAAGATCACAATTTTTAAATACACTCATCGATAGATCAGCTTCTACAAAATCTACCTCCTTTATTGAACAGTCAATAAAATTAGTCTTCTTCATCTTCTTTTGAAAAAAGGAAGAGTAATCCAGATGGCAATTTTGAAAAGATACGGCGAATAAAAAATTGTTGCATTTGCTGAAATCAATTCCCACTATTTTACAATCTGAAAAACAAATATTTTTCATACCTGTATTATGAAGCAATGCTAAAGAAAAGTTGCATCCTTTAAAACGGCAATCCATAAAATTATTATAGCTGAGATCACTTTTGGTTAAATTGCAATTAATGAATTCGCAGTTGGTAAACTCGCAGTTCAATAATGTTTTTTCTGAATAATCTATATTTTCAAATTTCTTGTCTTCGTGAAGTGTTTCCATTGAATATTTCCCTCGTGGTAAATTGTTATTAGTTTTTACAAATATGCAGGGAATTACCTAAAAAAGTAAGTCCCTCTGTAGAAACAGAAGGACTTTAACGATTGCTTGCTATATGAAATTCTTAAATTTTTATTCTAGCTGATTCACAGCTTCTTCCTTGATACCTCAAAGATACATTCACATTAACTCTGTTTTTATGCAACTTAAACGTCCTTTTATTAAGCCAAACCCGTTAATAATTTGTTTAAACCATTGATATCGTTGACTTTCGGACAAATTTATTAATGATATCCAACCCAATTTTACTTACGTTTTTTGGTTTTAAATAGTTCAAAAACGGGGAAAGCAACAAATAAAAGAAGAAAAACACCACTAAAAATGTAAATTATTTAGTATTTTGCTAAAAATATTAGCTAATGAATGAATTAAAAATGGTAGATATAGCACCAGAAAGCTTAAATCCAATACAGGTAATCCATCACGGATTAGTAACAGCCGGATATCCTGCACCGGTTAAGAGTAATATTGAGGAAAATATAGACTTTAATAAGTATTTACGACCTAATCCATTCTCCACCTATTCATTTCGTGTTTCAGGCGATTCTATGGTAGAGGCGAATATTCCTAATGGAGCGTTGCTGTTGGTTGATAGGTCTATCGTTCCTGTAAATAAGAATATTGTTGTAGCTGTTGTAGATGGCGATTTCACCGTTAAATACTTTATCAAAAATAGGAGTGGTATCAGGTTAATGCCGGCTAATCCTAAATATCAACCAATACCAATAACGGATGATATGGAATTTAGTATTTGGGGAACAGTAACAAGAGTTATCATTGAGACGTTGAAATTTTAATTTTCATATTGTGTGAAATGTTGCTTGCAAAAATGTAGCAGGTATTTGTTTTATATTGCAGTGTATGAGTTATTTCAATTTCAACGGAAAGATATATGCAGCCAATACTTTAACGATAGGCCCGGAAAACAGGGGACTTCGTTATGGAGATGGATTGTTTGAAACCATAAAAATGTCGAATGGAAAATTGTTATTTGAAGATGATCATTTTGCAAGATTATGGAAAGGGTTAAAAGTTTTGCAATTTGATCTGCCTAAACATTTTTCTCCGGATAATTTACAAGAACAAATACTCGCATTAGCTGCAAAAAATAATCATCTTACCAGTACACGAATAAGATTGAATGTATTTAGGGGTGATGGAGGTTTGTACGATGCTGTCAATCATGCACCCAATTATTTTATAGAAAGCTGGCAGCTTCCAGAAAATAATGGAGACCTAAACAGCAATGGTTTAGTGTTGGGTATTTAT
>DATHNB010000059.1:0-2914 GCA_035486495.1 Ferruginibacter sp.
GTTGGATCATTTTTATAATTGCCCTTATAGGTTGGCATTTTGGTATTTACGGAATGCTAAAAAAAGCCGGAGTACCTTCTGCGAAAGCAATCATTCCGATTTACAATACATGGTGCATTGTAGAAAAAACAAAGGTGAGTAAGATCTGGTTCTTTCTTCAGTTTATTCCGATAGTGGGACAGTTTGTGACCATTTGGTTAACTATAAAATTTACAGAACGTTTTGGTCGCTTTGGTATACTGGAACATGCGGCAGTTGTGTTTGTTCCATTTATTTATTTGCCTTATCTCGGATTTTCTGATAATGAAAAATATGCAAGTGATGTAGTGATAGCGAACTATAAAAAATCAGCCTCACGTGAATGGATAGACGCTGCAGCCTTTGCAGTTGTTGCTGCTACATTGATAAGGATCTTTGTTTTTGAAGCATACACAATTCCTACACCGTCGATGGAGAAAACATTGCTGGTGAATGATTTTTTGTTTGTAAGTAAAATGTCTTACGGACCGCGTATTCCTAATACACCTATTGAAATGCCATTCGTGCATCACACAATGCCGATATTTAATGTGAAATCTTATTCTACCATAATAAAAATTCCTTACACACGTTGGTTTGCTTCTCCTGTTCATCGTGATGATGTGACTGTTTTTAATTTTCCTGTTAATGATACATTGATTGATGACGAAGAAAATTTCGGATCGAGAGTAACTTATTATCAGGCTGTAAGAGAAATGGGTAGAGATAAAGTCTGGCAGGATTATGGAGACATAATTACAACCAGACCTGTTGATAAACAAGAGAATTTTATTAAAAGATGTGTTGCAGTAGGTGGTGATACGTTGCAGGTGAAGAGTGGAATATTATTTATAGACGGACAGCAACAAACCTTGTTCCCTCAATCACAAAGATTTTATAGTATTACTTTACCTGCCAGCATTAATACAAATCTGCCGCATGAAGATGATGAAAGTGATGAAGCATATTATCACAAGAAAATGAAATTTGTTGGCAGCGTATTAGAAGCTTATGGTATTCATACAAGAGAAGAGCAGGGCGATATACAACCTAATGTTGGTGTAAATAATTTCCTGGTAAATATTACTAACGAAGAAAAAAGCAATTTGCATTTACCTGCGGGCTATACTATTCAGGATTATATAAGGAGTCCGGAAAGTGAAATTTTCCCTTACTATGATACAACTACACATTGGTCGGCAGATAATTTCGGACCATTATGGGTACCTAAAAAAGGTGCAACAATTGATTTGACACCTGATAATTTAATACGTTACCGTCGCTGTATAGAAACTTACGAAAATAATGCTGTTGAGATTCAGAATGGAAAGGTATTGATCAATGGACAAGAGGCGACTACCTATACTTTTAAAATGGATTATTATTGGATGATGGGGGATAACAGGCACAACTCATTAGACAGCAGATATTGGGGCTTTGTGCCTGAGGATCATATAGTTGGGAAGGCTTGTCTTATATGGCTAAGTTGGGACGGAGGTCCGCGTTGGAACCGTATTTTTACGGCTATAAAATAGGGCTTTGAGTTTATAGCATTAATTATTATATTTACTATATGGATGTGGTCCTCTCGGCGTAATGCCGGGAGGATTTTTTTTATGCAAATTTATTTTGATGAATAGAAAAGAATATCATTTTGCTTTTGACGTGTATGATTCCATTAATGAGTTATCAAAATCGGACGCTGCATTCTTGCATGAAGCAAGAGCTGTTACAAAAAATGCCTACGCACCTTATTCAAATTTTAATGTAGCTGCAGTGGCGCAATTATCAAACGGGGAAATAGTTGCAGGAACTAATCAGGAAAATGCTTCTTACCCTGTTGGTATTTGTGCGGAAAGAGTTTTGTTATCAATAGTATCGTCGTTACATCCTACAGCGAGTATCAACACGATCGCTATTGCTTACAATAATCTAAATGGAGAAAGCAATCAACCAATTTCTCCGTGTGGTATGTGCAGACAAGCGTTTGCAGAATATGAAACAAGAACGAATAAATCTTTCAGATTAATATTAAGTGGTATGGAAGGTGAAGTTTTTGTTATTGATAAAGCGAGTCAATTGTTGCCGTTATCATTTTCACTGTAAAACCCCCTGCCCTCCTAAAGGGGAGATTGAGAAGTGAAATATTTTTCAATCATTAGTAAATTTAGTTGAGCTGATATTTAAAATGTTTTTATAGACTTTTGAAATTATTATGAGTTCATTAAATAATAATTCACCAAAGCCCCCTTCAGGGGGTTGGGGGGCAAAACAAAGTCTGCAATCCATTTGCAAATTTATTTTCATGATCGAGTAGCCATTTTTTTCTCCAAAGATCTCCGCCATAACCGATCAGATCTCCATTACTGCCGATGACTCTGTGACAAGGAACTACAATGCAGATGGAATTATTTCCGTTAGTAGTACCCACAGCACGAATGGCTTTTGCATTGCCAATGCGTTTACTTAATTCTAAATAACTGATCGTTCTTCCATAAGGAATATTTGTAAGCTCCTTCCAAACGGTTTGTTGAAACTCAGTACCCTCGTGTTTTACAGGAAACGAGAATGTTGTTCTTTCACCACTGAAATATTCGTTCAATTCCTTGATGCACATTTTAATAATGGAAGAATTTGGTTCTGTAAAATCAATTTTTGTTTCATCGATAGTGCTACCTTTCCATGAATTAGTGAATAGGATATGCGTAATAGCATCGTCGGCACTTCGTATTTCAAGTACGCCAATAGGAGATCGATAATATGCTATTTCGGAGTTCATTTGTATTGTGATCAAATTTACACCGATTTATTTTGACCAATTGCTGAAAATACGATTTCTTTACATAGAATTTTTATAGCATTATGACTACCGTTAAAAACGAAAGCAGGTTTATCG
>DATHNB010000060.1:0-3064 GCA_035486495.1 Ferruginibacter sp.
CTATCTGACTTGTGAAGTAGTTATAAGAAACAATTGCAAAAGCAGATGTTGCAATACCTAGTGCTGTATTAATAAGGGCTTCAGAAATACCATTGGCCAGAGCAACAGCATCCGGAGATCCGGCAGTAGCAAGAGCAGCAAATGCTTTGATCATACCAATTACTGTACCTAAAAGACCTGTAAGAGTTGCAATGGAGGCTAGTGTAGCTATAATAGTAAGATTCTTCTCAAGCATTGGCAATTCCAATGAGGTCGCTTCTTCAACATCTGTTTGCACTGCCAGTACTTTCTGATCTTTTGAAAGTTCTTTATCGCCTAAAACATCTTTGTATCTTAATAAGCCAGCCAAAACAACATTCCCAACGGACCCTTGCTGCTTTTCACATTTTTTTATTCCTTCATCAATATTTACTTGTGCAAGGTCTGCTTTTATTTCTTTCAGGAAATCCTCTAATGACCCTGTACCAGATGCTTTTCTTATCGTAAAGTATCTTTCTATGGAAAAGGTAATCACCATTAGGAAAAAAGACATCAGTATTGGAACTATAATTCCACCTTTATAAATGATACCCAAATAGTTTTCCGCATGCCCTTCTGTAGTACGACCCGAAAAATTTTCAGGATTTCCAAGAAGAAAATGATAAAGCAGGAAAGATATTCCAAGTAGCAATGGTATCGTAATCACAGCAAATGCTGATTTTATTTTTTGACCGAATGAACGTTGAGTACTCATATTATTTACTATTTAATTATTAACTTATTATATTTTTATACTTCAATTTATTTTGTTTGATAAACAAGCCTTGTTCTTTCATTTACATTCGTTTGTTCATCAAATACTTCAGGCCCATTTGCAGAAAGCTCGCTACCCTCTTTTCTCGATTTGAAGATTGGCCACAATAATTGAGCATACCATTCTTCTCCCTGATAATATTTTAATCCAAAACTTTTCGGATACTGTCTGGTAATAATGCCGGTACAAAAAAGAATATCCCAAATGAAAAACATGTTACCGAAATTACCTTTGTAATTACCTATACCATCATCAGCCGAATCAGCGTGATGTGCATGGTGAGTGGCAGGAGTTGAAATAAAACGCTCTAATACCCAAGCAATAGGATGAAGCCATTTTTTCTCATAAAAAGGTTTATCCCAAGGAATACTTGAATGTGCAGATAATGTAATCAACGATTTAATAACACGTACAAACAAGGCTGGAAAACCAAGACCCAGATATACTAAAGTCGCTGTAACATATATTTGAGAAAAGAATATTGTATAAATAAAATTTTGTCTCGAATTCATTGCCATTCCCATATATGGCGCAGAATGATGTGTGCGATGAAATCTCCACAGAAAAGGAATCTGATGATGCAAACGATGATACCAATATTGTGTAAGATCATCGGCAATTGCAATTATGGCAAAGCCCCACCAAAAAGGCACCCAGAAAAATTCATTTTTAAAAGATGGAATAACTACCGGTAAAAACTTAAGAGAAAAATAAGCCAATACTGGAGTTATTATTATTTTAGGTAAAACAAAACAAACGATGTCAAGAATTTTTTCATTTTTAGTCCACTTCTCTTCATACATTCCCAATGAGAATTCGGCTATAGCCAAAACAAACACAATAACTGTAAGTCCCCATGTTTGTATATGTTTGAATGTGGAAGTTATCAACCCAAGAAAAGAATTGGTATCTGCATTATCTATGTTTAAGACATTGCCGGAATAATCCCACGGATGTTGTCCTGTAAAATAAAATACCATTATCATTAAAACGATAGGTAAAACATAAATGAATAAACTAAGTGTTACATTTTTTGCCATCACTTTTATTTTTGTCTGTTCCATTTTATTACCATTTAATATTTAATAGTATAATTTTGACTTGAAGGTGCTTTTTCATGATTGAAAAATACTTTTGTTAACCACAAGCCCCCGAATATTATAATCACTGGTATAAGGTATACAATAACGCCAACCAGTATTTTTTTAAATAAAATTCCTGTATCATCCAGTGTCATAACTATATTATTTTGACTTGTTGGCAATCAGTTTAAGATCAAGTATAAAATTATTGTCAATAGCTTTATCACCAAGGTCACTGAAGAAAGATGTTGATCTGAATTTAATGTCATACTTTGTACGGTCTATCGTTATCTTAGAGGTTGCTGTAACTGTATTAGCATCGATCTTTATAGTAGCAAGAAATGCAATCGGATTTGTTACACCCTTAATTGTTAGGTTACCTGTAATATCATATTGATCCTTTTCTTTTAATTTTACAGTAGAGATTACAAAACTTGCTTTCGGAAATTTTGTTACAGAAAAGAAATCCTCCGATTTTAAATGCCCGATTAACTTAGCATTTGATGCAGGGTCTGTAACATCTGTACTGGTAATACTAGATAAATCAATATCAAAAGCACCCATAATACTATTATTATTGACGGTCAAAGAACCATTGGAAATTTTAACATTACCTATATGTTCACCCGTTACTTTTTTACCTATCCATTTTAAACTGCTTTGCACAAGGTCTACCTGATAAACCGTTGCAGTCTTTTTATTGTTAACAGATATGAATGAAGATGCCGTTATCAATGTCGCACCTGCTATTGCCAAGGATATTATTACTTTCTTTACCATAATGCTGATTTTCTATTATATTTTTTATTTACAAACAGTTCATTTTACATCCTTTACACATCTGAATCCTGTGTGAACAAGACCCGTTTCAGGTGTTGAGGAAGATTTTCCACTTACTTTAAAACCATGACAAACTTCAGGATCACATAGAAAGGACCCCCCTTTTGTTACTATTCTTGAAGCAGGATCTGTTCTGGCTTCTTCCAGTGTCGGAGCCACTTTATCCGAAGTCCATTGCCAAACATTTCCTCCCATGTCCGTTAAACCTAATTCATTTGCTCCAAAATACCCTACAGGACTAGTGCTCAGGAAACCATCATCACCAGTATTTTTAACAGGAAACTCACCTTGCCAGAAATTCGCCTTAAATGTATTTCCTTCTTTCATGGAACTTCCCCATGCATATATA
>DATHNB010000061.1:0-3397 GCA_035486495.1 Ferruginibacter sp.
TCGTCCATTACATGCTATTTTACCAATTAGTAAACAGGTATTTCCTGATAACATTCCCATTGTTAGCCTAAATGGAAGTTATATTTTTTTAAATGGCGAGATCATTTATGAATCATCTGTACCATTAGAAGAAGTTATAAACGTGCAAAAAGAAATTGCACCACATGATGTATCAGCAATGTATTATAGCCAAATGGATTGGTATGCCGAAAAAGATAATGCACACATTCAAAAAGAACAAAAAATTACTGATGTAAAAATAAAGATCCAGCCTTTTCCTCTAACAATAGATGAATGGAAAGCAAAAAAAAATGGCCCCAATAAAATACTAATTGCCGGCAATCCTGATCTTATAAACAGTATTGAGAAAGAATTGATCGATCAACATGGAGATAAACTTAACATGTCGAAATCAAAAACAACCTACCTGGAAGTGATGAGTTTACATTCATCTAAAACCAAAGCGATCGAGTTTTTATTAAATAAATATGGGATCAAAAAAAATGAGATCATAGCTATTGGCGACAATTTTAATGATAAAGAAATGATAGAATTCGCAGGCATTGGCGTAGCAATGGGCAATGCTCCTGATGAAATAAAAAAAGTTGCCGACTATATTACCGATACCAATAATGAAGATGGCGTAGCTAAAGCATTAAACCATTTCTTTAATTAGATTTTATTTTTCATAAGGCAAGCAACCTTTTATTTACTGTTTACGATCATTTAGTATCAAACACTAAACTGCATTTGTAACCATTAAATATTTTATATGAAAAAGAATAATCTTTTAGGAAACATTATTACCATTCTATTTATCTCATTCACATTAGCTTCTTGCAGCAAAAGCTCAGGTGGTGGTTATTCAACACCAACGCCACCTACTACACCGCCTACACAACCCACAAATCCAACACCACCTGTTACACCACCTACTACTATAACAGATACCGTAAATATGATGAGTATGAAATTCATACCTTCAACAGTTACTGTCAAAAAAGGTACTGTAGTTATTTGGATCAATAAAGATAGTTATGGCCATACCGTTACATCAGTAGATGGAACCAGTTTTAATAGTGGAAATGTAAATGGAGGCAGTTCTTTTACATATACGGCTAATACAGTTGGTACATTTAACTATCAATGTAATTATCACGTTTCAATGGGCATGGTTGGTGTGTTAACTGTAACTAACTAATTTGTTCCAATCTGATATAAAATAAAAAAGAGGCTTTAAAAGCCTCTTTTTTATTTTATTATGTTTTGATTTATTTAATGTCCACTGCTTGTAGAGTCCTTACTGTTATTGTTGTTCCCATTGTTATTATTACCACCATTATTGTTATTGTTGTTATAACGTTGGTTATAATAATCTCTCTCTGTAGCAATAATTTGCTGTTGTTCTTCATATTCCAACTGACGGGCATTTTTCATTCTTTCACTTCTAGGAATTCCTTTTTGATGTTTGGCTTCCCATATCCTTTGCTTATAGTCATTTTTGATGTCCTTTATTTCTAGGTCCAATTCACTTGGTATGTAACTGTAACCATAATATGGATAACCATAAGGGTAGCCATAATAAGGATATGGATATCCTATACCGATACCTACACGCGGACCATAAAAACCGCCACCGCCATGGAATCCTCCTCCGTGAAAACCGCCGCCAAAATGTTGCGCTGAAGCACTAAATGTTATTGCGGCAAATAACAATACTATTGATAACTTTTTCATGATCTGTAATTTTTTAAGTTAGACGTCAAAAGAACAAAAAAGATTATTCTGAACTTATGAGATAACTATTCAATAACAAATTACAAACCATTTCTGTAATTATCTGTAATTAAAATCGGAAAAATTGTTAAATAACAAATCGACAGTGAAACATATTAATTAATAAAATAATTGCTATACCTCTTTTGCTATAAAACGATATCCCACACCGGATTCCGTAATAATGTACTCTGGCTTATTAGGATTTTTTTCTATCTTCTTTCTCAATTGAGCAACAAAAACACGTAGATATTGAGATTGTGTTATATAATCTGCACCCCATATTTCCCCTAAAATATATTGATGAGTTAATACTTTTCCTTCATTTTTAACGAATAGTGTTAGCAGTTCATATTGTGTTGTTGTGAATTTTACGGGTACATTGTCCTTTTTAATTGTTCGGGTAGAAAAATTAATTTCAAAATCCTCATACGTAATAGCAGGTATATCTTGAGATACCATTGAGTTTCTCAAAACAGATCTTATCCTGGCTAATAATTCTGTTGTACGAAAAGGTTTTATCAAATAATCATTAGCGCCATTATCTAAAGCACTTACAATATCATCTTCATTATTTTTTACAGAAAGTATGATGACAGGTCTTACGTACCATTCACGCAATTTTTTCAATACTACCTGACCATTTTCATCGGGTAATCCAAGATCAAGAATAATCAGGTCTGAAGTTGAAGTTGCAGCAGCAGCCAGTCCCTCTTTGGCTGTATTTGCTTTTACAACTTTGTAACCGCTGGATTGCAAAGTTATCTCCAGTAATTTTCTTATCTGAACTTCATCGTCTATCACTAATATTTCTGCATTATTCATTTTGCGGCGGTTTTAAGTGAAATATTTTCTGCTGGTATCGTTATTATAAATTTTGCGCCTCCCGATGCACCTTTTTTCAATTCAATAATTCCATTATGCACTTCTACAAAACCCTTAACTATAGAAAGTCCTAACCCTAACCCTCCGATCGCAGAATTTTTTGAACGATAAAATTTATTAAATACTTTGTCTACCTCATCTTTCGTAAATCCTTTTCCATTATCCTCAATTATCAATATCAATTGTTCATTAATATGATCAGCGGTGATTGAAATGACTGAATGTAAGGGTGTATATAAAGCAGCATTATTAATGAGGTTATACAAAACCTGTTCGATCAGGACATAATCGATCTTAAGTAAAGGAAGATCTTCTTTGATATAAATATTTACAACATGATCTTTTAATTGATCAGCAAGTTGAGATATGATAATGTGTATAAGTTCATTAACATCGCACCAGTCTTTTTTAAGTTGTAAAAATCCAGATTGAAGGCGTGAAGTATTGAGTAGATTTTCTACTTGTTGATTGAGTCGTAGTGAGGCAGTTGAAATTTCTTGCAACAAATTATTTTTATTGCTATCGGATATCTTTTGATCCTGCTGTAATAAACTATCGGTAGCTCCAACTATAATTGAAATGGGCGTTCGTAATTCATGAGAAATAGAATTTAACAAAGTATCATAGAATTTTACTGTTTGTCCTAAATCCCTTTCTACAAATACGCGCCGTTGGATCTTTTTTATTTTAGTAATAATATATACGTTTATCAACGCTATTATAAGAAACACTAAAA
>DATHNB010000062.1:0-25078 GCA_035486495.1 Ferruginibacter sp.
TAATTTTTGGTTTGGCGGTACTTATAGAGGAGGTTATGGCTTTGCAGCGTTTGCGGGCTTTAATGCATTGAATTTGTTTACCTTATCTTATTCGTATGATTATTCAACCACACCTATTAATACAATAAGTAGTGGTACACATGAGATCATTCTTGGGTTTATCCTGGGCAACAAATACTCTGATAATACCTGTCCTAGAAATGTTTGGTAGAAAAAATGAAGAAATTCGAAAAAATATTTTCAAATAAAAAGCTCTCAACTTAGTTGAGAGCTTTTTAAATATTATACTGATTGGAGTAAATGTATGTAGTTATTTTTCTGATCCAACACTTAATACTTCTTCATACATTTTTTGGCTTTCGTGGGTTAGAGCATCAAAGTTGATAGCTAACTGAGGTATTAATTCTATTGAGGTGTTAATTCTTCCTTCTGTTTGTAAAAATTTATTAAGTACAACAACTTTTTTAGCTTGTAAAATGCAGTAACCACTTTGAAAATTGCCTCTTTCGTAACGAATAACATAACCGCTCTCCTCTATTATTCTTTCTATCTTATCTAATATGTTTTGTGTGTATTTCATTATAAAATTCAAAAGTTAAAATTCAAAGCCTAAAACGATGATAACGAAATTAATAATAGGTATTCATTTCTATCTTTTAAGTTATCACCATAAGTTGAAATCTTCTTTGCTCAATTTAATAAGCGGCAAACTCATTAAGTGGGTTTAATTTGAATTCTTGACTTATTTATTTGTCATTCTTATAACAGGAATTATCATTTCTTCTAAACTAACACCTCCATGCTGAAAAGTATTGCGATAATAATTCACAAAATGATTGTAGTTGTTAGGATAGCATAAAAACATATCACCCTTAGCAAAAATGTAGGAAGAGTTTACATTCGGAACAGGTAAACCAGCTTCCCTGGGATCCTTAAATGCCAATACGTCTTTAGGTTCGTAATTTAAATTTCTTCCATGTTTATAACGCAAGTTTGCAGTGGTTTGTTTATCGCCTATCACTTTAGTTGGAGTCTTAACTCTTACTGTACCATGATCAGTTGCCACGATTACGGTTACATTTTTGTCAGAAATTTTTTTCAATGCCTGATGCAAAGGGGAATGATCAAACCAGCTGTAGGTAAGGCTCCTGTAGCTTACTTCGTCACCTGCTAATTCCTTTAATACCTCCATTTCCGTGCGGGCATGACTTAGCATATCAACAAAATTGTAAACAATAATGTTAATATCATTCTGCATCATGTTGTGAATATTATCTACAAGTTTTTGTCCGTCAGTGTTATGTGTTATTTTGGTGTAAGAATATTTAAGATCACCTTTTCCAGCCTTTTTTAATTGCGCTTTTAAAAAGTCTTCTTCATATAAGTTTTTACCTCCTTCGTCATCATCATTTTTCCATTGCACGGGAAATTGTTTTTCTATATCAACAGGCAACATGCCTGCAAATATTGCATTTCGTGCATATTGTGTTGCAGTAGGTAAAATGGAATAAAAAGTTTCTTCTTCATGTATGCGGAAGCTTTCACTAAAAATTGGTTGTATCGTTTTCCATTGATCGAACCGTAAATTATCTATCAATACAAAGAACAAAGGCTTGCCTTTTTCAAGGTGTGGAAGTACCTTGTATTTGAACATGGTATGGCTCATGATAGGACCACTAGTACTTTTAGGGCCTACCCATGATGAATAATTCTTTGAAATAAATTTAAAGAATTCTGTATTGGCTTCTGTTTTTTGAGTTTGAAAAACTTCCTGCATTTCAGGACTGTCACTTTTTTTCATCTCCAGTTCCCAATACACTATTTTTTTATAAAGATCCATCCACTCATTATAATCAGGGTTATTATTGAGTGCCATAAATAAACTGCGAAATTCCTGTTGATATGCTGAAGTGGTTTTTTCTGCAACCAATCTTTTATTATCTATTATTTTTTTCAAGCTAAGCCATACCTGGTTGGGGTTTACAGGTTTTATCAGGTAATCACTTATCTGGCTACCTATCGCTTCATCCATTAAATTCTCCGCTTCATTTTTTGTTATCAGCACTACAGGAAGATTACTATTGATCTCTTTTATTTGTTGTATCGTTTGCAAGCCGCTGATGCCGGGCATTGTTTCATCCAGAAGTACTACATCAACGATATTTTCTTTTACATATTCTATTGCATCAAAACCATTTGTTTTGGTATGCATTTCATATCCTTTATTTTCTAAAAATAGTATTTGCGATGTAAGGCTATCTATTTCGTCATCTACCCAAAGTATTTTCGCTATGCTCATGTTGGTTTTTTAGGATGCTTATTTAATACGGCGTTTGTACAAATTTAATTTATTAGATGGATGGTTCGTAGCTTTGTACATCTTTTAACAAATATAGTTTTCGCCCGCAGAACACTGTAAATTATCGTTTAATAATGGCGTTTAGAAAAATCATAAATGATCCTGTTCACGGATTTATTACAATAGACGATGAGCTGATCTATCAGATTGTCGCACATCCATACTATCAGCGCTTGCGTCGTATTAACCAAATGGCCATGGCGCACTTGGTATATCCGGGCGCAGTTCATACAAGACTACATCATTCGTTAGGGGCGTATCATTTAATGTGTATTGCACTTAGCGAATTAAAAAGTAAAGGTGTTGATATAAATGAACAGGAAGAGCAAGCAGCTAAAATTGCTATTCTTCTACATGATATTGGTCATGGGCCTTTTAGCCATGCATTAGAAAATGTGTTGATAGAAAACACACCGCACGAGAAAATTTCTTTGCAATTAATGAAGGACCTGAACAAGCAGTTTGGTGGACAATTGCAAATGGCTTTGGATATTTTTACCGGCACTTATCATAAAAAATATTTGCATCAATTGATTACTGGACAATTAGATGTTGACAGGATGGATTATTTATCAAGAGATAGTTTTTTTACGGGTGTTACAGAAGGCGTTATCAGCTATGATAGAATATTAAAAATGATCGTAGTGCATAATGGTGAATTAATGGTGGAAGAAAAAGCGGTCTATTCTATTGAAAAATTTTTGATATCAAGAAGGCTAATGTATTCGCAGGTTTATTTACATAAAACTGTTTTGTGTGCAGAGCAAATGTTACAGCGGATTATTAAAAGAGCAAAATATATTAAGGCAACTGCACCTGGCTTATTAAACAAATTCATTTCTCAAAAGTCTGATGCTTTTACATTGGAAGAATTTTGCGATTTGGATGATTGCGATGTGCTTTTTGCAATTAAAGAATGGTGTGATCACGACGATAAGATATTATCTTTTTTATGCAAGGGTATTATTAACAGAGAACTATTAAAAATAATATATTTTGGAGAGCCGGTGCCATTATCTCTTCTACAAGAAAAGAAGGCAGAAGTTTGTGATAAAATGAAATTAACCGAAGAAGAAGCGTGCTGGTTGGCATTTACAGGAGAAGTGGTTAGTAGTACGTATGATTTTGATGATGAGAATATTCATATCCTGTTTAAAAATGGACAGATAAAAGATATTTCTGCGGTAGATCACGCATTAATTCATCAAAACCTGCGAGGCAAGATTAAAAAATATTACATTTGTTATTTAAGATAGTTTTCTGTTTTGAGTATTCATTTCATGCTATAATTATTCTAATATTGTTATAGTAAAACCAAACCAACAAGTTAAACCAGAGCTTATTATGCAATTCTCAGCAGCGCAGATAGCCATGATCGTTAATGGCAATGTAGAAGGAAACTCAGAGGTATCCGTGGGCTCTTTCGGTAAAATTGAAGAAGCACAGTCTGGTCAGTTGGCATTTTTAGCTAATCCGAAATACGAAGAACATTTATATACAACCAAAGCATCGGTAATTTTAATAAATGCTTCACAAGAATTAAAGCAACCTATTGATGCTACATTGGTAAGAGTTACAGATGCATATAGTGCGTTTGCTACTTTGTTAGATAAATACCAGCAATTACAAACCCAACAATTAAGTGGTATTCAACAACCATCTCATATTGCTGTTACGGCAAAACATGGTGAAAATGTTTTTATTGGTGCTTTTGTTTATCTCGGAGAGAAAGCTGTGATAGGGAATGGGACTAAGATTTTTCCTAATGTGTTTATTGGTGATAATGTTGTGGTGGGTAATAACACCATCATTCACCCCGGCGTAAAAATTTATCATGATTGTATCATCGGTAATAATGTGGTGATACATGCAGGAACTGTTATAGGAGGAGATGGGTTTGGTTTTGCGCCATTGCCGGATGGTACATTTAGAAAAGTACCACAAATTGGAAATGTGATAATTGAAGATAATGTAGAGATAGGTGCGAATACTACTATTGACAGGGGAACAATAGGAAGCACACTAGTTAAAGCAGGAGCAAAAATTGATAATCTTGTACAGATAGCGCACAATGTAGAAGTTGGAAATAACACGGTAATTGCGGCACAGAGTGGTATTAGCGGCAGTACAAAAATTGGCAAAAATGTTATGATCGGCGGGCAGGTTGGTATTGTTGGTCATATTCAAATTGCTGACGGTAGTAAAATAAATGCACAAAGCGGTGTAAGCAAATCTATCAAAACACCTAATACTGCAATAACCGGTTCTCCGGCTTATGATTATACAGCTGCGCTTAGAAGTCAGGCTGCTACTCGTCAATTACCAAATTTAGAAAAACGCGTAAAAGAATTGGAAAAACTGTTGGAAGACCTTCTGACAAAAAAGTAAAAACATTTACATACACTTAATTAACCGAATTGAATTTTTTTGGAAAATCTTTATTACTCCTTTCATTACTTTTTATAACAATAAAGGTAAATGCGCAAACAGTTACCTTTTCCGGAACTATTCAGGATGGCGTTACTAAAGCGCCTATTCGTAATGCATCTATTTTCTCTCTAAAAGATAGCGTTACTATAAAATCTGATAGCCTGGGTAATTTTACTTTTCATTTTGATCAGCTTGTTTCTGATACATTAGTAATAAGTGATTCAGGATATGAGGATTTTAAATTTCTTTGTGACTCTACAATAAAGAATAAAAATATTCTTATTCTTTTGCAGCCTGCAAAAGCTTTGTCAATCACTATACCTGCTGATGCAGGAGGAATTAATTTTACAGGAACGATTCAGGATGGGCATACTAATGAACCTATTGGTTATGCTTCTGTGTACATAGCAAAAACCGGGTATGGTAAAACTGCGGATAGTTTGGGTAATTTCAATTTTCATTTTGATCAGTTTAGTCCTGATACATTAGTAGTAAGTTATGTAGGATATCAGGATTTTAAATTGCCTTGTGATTCATCCATCAACAATAAAAATATCCTTGTTCTTTTACAAAGAGGGAAGCCGAGTATTGAAGTTGTTGTGAGAGGGAGATCAATAGGAAGAGGTTTGTTATTGTGGCGCATGATAATGAAGAAAAAGAAACAATACAATCGCTCTAACTTACCAAACTTTAGTTATGAAGCATATAATAAATTGGAAGTTGATATTAAAAACTTCAATCCAAAAAAAGTACAAAAATTATTTTTTCTTAAACCCTTTACTTTTGTTTTTAATAATATAGATAGTACATCTGAAAAAGATCCTTTTTTACCTGCCTACCTTTTAGAAACGATTAGTGATTATGCTTATCAGAAAAGCCCGAAGCGTTATTATGAAGACATTAAAGCCAGTAATACCAAAGGCTTTAAAAATGAAAGCATGAGCAAATTGCTTGGCGTAATGAATCAGAATGTAAATGTGTATGGGAATTATATAACTGTTATAGATAAAGATTTTATTGGTCCATTAAATGATGAGGCTTATTTGTATTATAATTTTTCTACGCCGGATACACAGGTGGTTAATGGAAAAAAATTATATCATTTTGTGTTCAGTCCAAAACATCCCGGCCAGAGTACCTTTCAAGGTGATGCATGGATAATGGAAAAGACTTATCAGATTACAAAAATATCACTCTACTTAGGAAAGGAGGCTAACATTAATTTTATAACACGTATCAGTGTTTTCCAGGAATTCACACCTATTAATGATTCTATTTATTTTTTAGATCGGGATAAATTTTTTGCTGATTTCAATGTACTAGGAAAACAATCACTCACATTTATTGGTAGAAAAACAACCTCCTATAGAAATATTGTTGTAAATAGTGATTCAATAGCCAAACTATTAAAGAAACAAAACATTGAGGATCTTATCATAACTGAACCAGGAGTGAATTCAAAAAATGATTCTGATTGGAACAAGCTCCGGCATGATACCTTATCAAAAAATGAATTGGCTATTTATACTACCGTAGATAAGTTGCTGCAGATGCCGAAGTTTACCCGCTTGCGAAAAGATCTCCAATTTTTAGCAACAGGTTACAGAAAATATGGCAATTTCGAAATTGGTCCCTGGTTCAATTGGCTAAGTGTAAACAAATGGGAGGGAACACGATTTAGATTTGATCTGGGCAATACGCCGCAGCTATTTAAAAATGTTTATCTGCACGGTTATTTAGCTTATGGTACTACAGATCAAAAATTTAAAGGGCTTGCAGAAGGGTATTGGATAGCTAATCGCATACCAAGACGTTTTACATTACATGCCAGCTATATTAATGATCTTGATAATGGTATTAGTACAATAGGGCAAGTGAGTGAGGATAATATTTTTACTGTTGCCATACGAAAACCAAATATCACAAGAAAATTCATAGCATATAAAGAGGTAAATCTGGACGCATATAATGAATTGGGTAGAGGTTTTTCCTCTACTGTGTATGTATCTAATAGAAAATATACACCGCTTGAAAATTTGCCCCTGGCAAGTAGTTTCCCAACAACACAAGGAGATCCGCTTTCTAGTTTTGAAGTAGCAGTTAAATTACGTTTTGCGTATCTAGAACAATTTTTAGATGGTGATTATTTTCAGTATTCTTTAGGTACAAGATATCCTACTATTGAAGTAATGGCCGAGCAAGGGATACCGGGCATTTTAAACAGTGCTTATTCTTTTACAAAGCTTTCTTTCTCGATTAAGGATGTTATCAAAATATCGCCTTACGGTTCTATAACTTATAAAGCTTATGCAGGTAAAATCTTTGGTACTGTGCCATATCCTTTTTTAGAGAATCATCCGGGTAATGATCTTTACTACTATGATCCTGAATCATTCAATTTAATGAATCGGTTTGAATTTTTAAGTGATCAATATGCGGGTATTAATATTGAACATAATTTCGGATCTGGGCTATTCCGTTTTATTCCGCTTACGAGGAGATTGAAATTGAGGCAATTTTGGAACGTGAAAGCACTTTGGGGATCGTTGGATAATGCGAACAGCTTACTAAATAACTCAGCCAATACCTTTCAAACCTTAAATGGCCGTACTTATATGGAAATAGGTACAGGGGTTGATAATATCTTAAGGATATTACGTCTTGATTTGGTATGGCGAGTATTGCCAACACCATTGCCAACCGATGCCAAAACCTCGAAATTCGGTGTTTTTGGAAGCTTCCATTTTCAGTTTTAATCAAAAGAGTTTCGTTTTATCTTCTCATAAAGACGGTAGCCATTTAATTTTAAATATATTTGCCAACAAAATTTTCGATTTAAGCATGGATAATAACTTTAATCCAGATAAACAACATACGCTGCTATCTTCCGTAAGTATCTCAGGTACAGGACTTCATACAGGTATTAATGTGGATATGACACTAAAACCGGCCAATGTTGGCTTCGGTTTTCAATTTCAACGCATCGATCTGCCGGGTATGCCCGTAATTAAGGCCGATTGCGATCTTGTAACGGATACTTCAAGAGGTACAACGCTTGAGCAGGGAAATGTGAAAGTGAGCACTGTAGAGCATATTTTAGCTGCTTTGGTTGGAATGGGTATAGACAATTGCCTGATCGAAATAAATGCTCCAGAAATACCTATTATTGATGGTAGCAGCAGGCCATTTATAGAGATCCTTGAGGAAACAGGAATAGTTGAGCAAGATGCTGCTAAGATCTGGTATACGATTGATACTAATATTACTTACTATGATGAGGTGAAAAGGGTAGAAATGACAGCTTTACCATCTACCGATTATAAAATAACTACGCTTATTGATTTTAACTCTCCTGTTTTAGGAACACAGTATGCTACTTTAAAGAATATTAAAGATTTCAAAACGGAAATAGCACCTTGCCGTACTTTTTGTTTTTTGCATGAATTAGAAATGTTATTGGATCACAACCTTGTAAAAGGTGGCGATATTAATAATGCGATTGTTGTTGTAGATAGGCCCGTTACAAAAGAAGAAATGGCTAGGCTTGCGAAGGCATTCGGCAGAGACAATGTTGAAGTAAAAAGTGAAGGCTATTTAAATAATCTTGAATTACGTTTTCCAAATGAACCTGCACGTCATAAATTATTAGATGTAATTGGTGATCTTGCTTTGATTGGCTATCCGATCAAGGCGAACATTATTGCTAACCGTCCGGGACATAGCAGCAATGTTGAGTTTGCAAAAAAGATAAAACAATACATCAAAAAGAACAGGCACACAAAGGATTTTCCTGTTTATGACCCCAATCAACCAGCGATATATAATTTTCAACAAATAGAAAAAACATTGCCGCATAGGTATCCTTTTTTATTAGTTGATAAGATCATCGATTTAACTGATTCGGTGATAGTGGGTCTTAAAAATGTAACCTTTAATGAATTTTATTTCCAAGGACATTTTCCGGGAAATCCTATTATGCCCGGCGTTTTGCAAATTGAAGCATTGGCACAAACAGGAGGTATTTTATGCATCAATGCAATGCCCGAAGGAGATTATGATACTTATTTTTTAAAGATTGAAAATTGCAAGTTTAAACAAAAGGTGGTTCCGGGAGATACTATGCTATTGAGAATGGAGCTAACAGAGCCAATACGCCGTGGTATTTGTACTATGCGGGGTAGTGTTTTTGTGGGCAACAAGCTTTGTACAGAGGCCGATCTTACCGCACAAATAGTTAAACGCAATTAATTGGTAATTAATTTGCTAATCAGTTAACTTTACTTTATGGATTTAGACAACTCATTACCTTTAAGCCAACAGCCAGGCAAAATAATAAAACTGGCAACTCAAAATAATATGATTCATCCTCATACATATATTCATCCTAATGCCAAGCTTGCTACTAATGTAAAGGTTGATCCTTTTAGTGTTATTCATCAGAATGTTGAAATTGGCGAAGGTACCTGGATCGGCAGCAACGTTACTATAATGGATGGTGCAAGAATCGGAAAGAACTGTCGTATTTTCCCTGGAGCTGTAATTGCGGCTATTCCACAAGATCTTAAATACGAAGGAGAACAGACGACGGTTGAAATAGGTGATAATACTACCATTCGTGAATTTGTGACCATCAATAGGGGAAGTAAGGACAGATGGACAACCAAAGTTGGTAACAATTGTTTGATTATGGCATACAGCCATATTGCACATGATTGTATTGTAGGTAATAATTGTATTATGAGTAATAATACGCAGATGGCTGGTCACGTTGTATTAGGCGATTATGGAATATTAGGTGGTATGTGCGCCATTCATCAGTTTGTACAAATTGGGCAGCATGCATTTGTGAGTGGCGGTTCATTAGTTAGTAAAGATGTACCGCCATATATTAAAGCTGGCCGTGCACCATTAAGCTATGCAGGAGTAAATTCTGTAGGTTTAAAACGCAGAGGTTTTTCTCTTGACAGAATTAACCAGATACTTGATATCTACCGTGTTATTTATAATAAATCATTGAACACTTCTCAGGCGCTTAATTTTATTGAAGAAGAATTACAGGCTACAGATGAACGTGATGAAATAGTAACCTTTATTAGAGAAAGTGGTAGAGGCATTATCAAGCGCTTCACAAAAGGAAGCATGGAAGATGAGTAATAGCCGCAAGTATAAAGTTGCAAATCGTGAGATATAGTATATAGGATTTGTCTTGAATCTTGATACTATGTTTGGATACTAATATCAATTCTATGATTGCACTATATAGTATTAGCTTGTTCTTCATCATTGTCTATTCCGGACTTATCATTTATTATCGTCAGAGCTGGTTATCCATTCCTGAATTTTTTATTTCAACCAAAGAAATAAACAATACCAAAATTTCCGTTATTATTCCTGCAAGGAATGAAGAACAACATATAGGCATTTGTCTTACCTCTATTCTGCACCAAAATTATCCCGCACATTTATTTGAAGTAATTGTTGTCGATGATCATTCTACTGATAGAACAGCGGCAATTGTAAAAAGCTTTTCTGCAAATAATGTAAAACTTATTTCGTTAGAAGATTTCACTGATGGTAAAACGCTTAATTCATACAAGAAAAAAGCTATTGATATTGCTATTCAGCAATCATCAGGAACACTGATCGTAACTACAGATGCTGATTGTATTGTACCAACGACATGGTTACAATGTATTGCGACGTTTTATGAAAAAAATAATGCAGCATTTATTGCTGCCCCTGTAGCATATCATAATGAGGATAGCTTCTTAAAAATATTTCAATCGCTTGATTTTATGACACTGCAGGGTATTACAGGGGCATCCGTGTATAAAAAATTTCATAGTATGTGCAACGGTGCTAACCTTGCCTATGAAAGAAAAGCTTTCGATGAAGTAAACGGATTTAAAGGAATTGATTTGATTGCAAGCGGTGATGATATGTTATTGATGCACAAAATTTATCAACGCTATCCCGAAAGAATCCATTTTTTAAAATCTCAACAAGCGATTGTTCACACACAAGCAATGGAAACAGTAACGGATTTTTTTAATCAAAGAATTCGTTGGGCAAGTAAATCTGATAAATTTGATGATAAGAGAATATTTTTTGTATTGGTATTGGTTTATTTTTTTAATGTGTGGCTTTGCGTATTAGGAGCAGTTGGGTTAATCAACCTATTACTGCATCATGATGGTTCGATATTATGGGGGCTTCTATTTATTCTGATAATAAAAGTGATCGTCGAGTTACTATTTATTTATCCGGTTGCAACATTCTTTTCTAAGCAAAAAATGTTATCGTTCTTTACTTTTTTTCAACCTTCACATATTGTATATACAATTATTGCCGGCTGGCTGGGTAAATTCGGATCTTATAAATGGAAAGAAAGAGAAGTTCAGTAAACAAAAAACTACCATAGTCTTGTAATAGAACATTTGTAAATTACAGTATGCAGCAACAATCATTTAATAATCACATATGGAGGCGCCTTATAAAAAATAAGAGTGCAGTATTAGGATTGATAATAATTGCCGTAACAGTATTTATTTCTGTATTTGGATATTCGATTGCACCAGATGGCTCGCCTAATGCAGATCTTCAAACGGTAGAGATACAAGCAAAGAAGCCGGGCTATTCACAACTTTTTCTAAAAATTCCAGATAAAAAAAGCGATGAAGTTAATTGGCTATCGCAACTAATTAATGGTAAACCTAATGATTATCGTTATGTACCTATAAAAGATTATTCAATACAAGGCGATGTACTTTTTGTAAACAAATATATAGATGAGGATACAGCAATTACACAACACTATTCTATTAACCGGCTCACTAATGATCATCCGGAAAATTTATTATCAGAAAATATTTGCACAAAAAAATATTGGTTAGGTACAGATACATTTGGCCGTGATATTTTGAGTCGGTTAATTATTGGAACAAGAGTAAGTTTAGCTGTTGGATTAATTGCTGTGATCATCTCATTAACGCTTGGTATTTTATTAGGTGCTATCGCCGGATATTACAAAGGGCGTATAGACGCTATCGTTATGTGGCTGATAAATGTAACCTGGAGTATCCCTACTTTGTTATTAGTATTTGCTATTACATTAGCATTAGGGAAAGGGTTTTGGCAAATATTTATTGCTGTTGGTTTAACTATGTGGGTAAGCGTTGCACGTTTAATTCGCGGACAAGTAATGGTAATTAAAGAATTAGAATATATACTAGCTGCAAGAGCACTAGGATTTAAAGATTCCAGAATAATTATCAGGCATATTTTGCCGAATATTTTTGGTCCGGTGATGGTGATTGCGGCAAGTAATTTTGCTACTGCTATTATTATAGAAGCGGGCTTAAGTTTTTTGGGCATTGGTGTTCAACCTCCACAACCTAGCTGGGGACTAATGATAAAAGAGAATTATAATTTTATTATAACACATAATCCTACGCTGGCATTGGTGCCGGGTTTTGCTATTATGTTGTTAGTATTGTCTTTTAACTTATTGGGTAACGAATTAAGGGACGCGTTGGATGTAAAGAATTAGGTATTTTAATATGTGAGATTGAATATTCCTTTTGAATATTTCTTTAATATCAAATCAAGAAACTTCAATACTTCTATTAAATCCTTCTTGAAGAGAAATAAATGTTTCCGTACGTTCTATCCCTTTTATTTTTTGCAATGCATCATGCAACACATAACGTAGATCGGCAATATCCTTGCATATAATTTCTATGAACATACTATAGTTACCAGTAATATAATTTAAGCGCACAATTTGCGGAATGTTGGTTAATTCTTTTGCCACGTTATCATACAAAGAGCTTTTCTCTAAATAGATACCAACGAAAGCGGTGATATCATAACCTAATTGTTTTAGATCTACATTTAATTTTTTCCCTTTTACAATGCCTGATTCTTCCAGTTTTTTTATGCGCACGTGGATTGTACCGGCACTTACAAATAATTTCTTCCCTAATTCTGCATAAGATACTTCTGCATCCGCAACCATTGCATCAATTATTTGCAGGTCTAATTTGTCAAGATTTAATTTAGCAGCCATTTTGAGGTGTGTTTTTAAGTAATATCCAATATTAAGTATTAATTATTATATATTATCTATATTTTATAAATATTATTTGAATAATGTCTAAATAATAGAAGGTTTATGTAGATTTGTGTTATCAAAGTTCTTACGGTAGTGAATAACTACTAAAAATTGTGGGGTGATGAAATTTTTGGCAGACATGCCCTCTTGTCTCGGGGGTGGAGATAACAGAATAAACTATTGCATAGAGCCGACCGTCAGGCCGACCAGGATTGACCACTAACTCTTTGTGCTTTAGCTAACTGCTTCGTGGAGGTTCGATCCCTCCCCCTACAGCTAAAAGCCTGTAACGATTGTTACAGGCTTTTTTATTTGGTTGAATCTATAGGCACCGTTTTTGTATTACATATTATGATCAAAAACTATAGCTATGAATTATTATATATTATCTTATCAGGTATTTATCGATGGAAAAGTTCAGGAAGGCATAGAACGTATAGGTGTTGAGACCAAAACAACGGATCAAAGACCTAATCAGGCAAAAGACAGGATTATTTAAGAAGTTAAAAGGAAATATCCATCTTCAAAAGTTACTGCCGAATTAATAGGTAAACTAGAACTATTATCCAAAAAACATTACCAGGCGATCAGAAGTAAAATTCCGGAAATCAAATCGCCGGATTAAAATAAAAAATGAAAGAAAAAAACGATAGAACAATCAGCGTAAATAAAAGCGTTAAGCCTGTACACATCAGTACACGCAATGCACCTAAATTGATTATCAATGATACTTATTATATAAGTTTTGGTAACAATGAAGCGAAGCCATGTATTTTACTTGATATTGTAGATAAAAATAAAGTGCGCGTTGGAATAAAAAATAATTCGAAGGTCGGTTATGGAGATGTGTATGTTGTACTCAATACAGAAATAGGAACATCACCTGAAGAAGCAGTGATCAACGAACAGGTCTGTTAATTCTACCGCTGTAATGTGCGACGCAATGATGTTATATTGAAATACAAAGGCTGATCAACTAAATATCCTTCGGTGCATTTAGGGTCTTCCATAACAGATCTTTTAACGCGGGTAAATTGTAGCCAGTTACTGACGAGATAAAAATATGTGGGACATTTTTAGGTAATTCTTTTTCGATAGCTGTTTTTAATTCATCATCGAGCATATCGCTTTTGCTGATGGCAATAACGAAATCTTTTTGCAGCATTTCCGGATTATATTCTTCCAGTTCATTCAATAATATTTCAAACTCTTTTTTATGATCCGAACAATCTGCCGGTATCAAAAAAAGCAAGATTGAGTTGCGTTCAATATGTCTTAAGAAACGATGGCCAAGGCCCTTGCCTTCTGCAGCACCTTCAATAATTCCGGGAAGATCTGCAATACAAAAACTTCTTCCATCACGATAATCTACTATACCTAACTGAGGCGTTAGTGTGGTAAAGGCATAGTCTGCAATTTTGGGTTTTGCAGCAGTGATAACAGATAATAATGTTGATTTACCCGCATTAGGGAAACCTACCAAACCTACATCTGCCAATACTTTCAGCTCTAATATCTTCCAACCTTCAGAGCCATCTTCGCCTGGTTGTGCATAGTCAGGTGCCTGGTTAGTAGATGTTTTAAAATTACTGTTACCTAACCCCCCACGACCGCCTTTTACCCAAACTATTTCTTGCCCGTCTTCTAAAATTTCTATTTCTTTTAATCCGGTCTCTTCATCTTTTCCAATGGTGCCAAGCGGTACTTCAATGATAATATCTTTACCATTTCTACCTGAGCTTTGATTTTTATCTCCATGTTGTCCATCTTCTGCCAAAACATTTTTGTAATAACGTAGATGCAACAACGTCCATAATTGAGAGCTGCCCCTTAAAATAATATGTGCGCCACGTCCGCCATCACCACCATCCGGTCCGGCCATTGCATCATATTTTGTGCGCATAAAATGCCTGCTCCCTGCACCGCCATGTCCGCTGCGACAAAAAATTCTGATGTAATCTATAAAGTTTGATTTTTCCATTTGTGACGCAAAAGTAATTTATTCTAACATGAGGAACAGCAATTCATTGAATAATGGATAAAATATTATAAAAATACATATCTGAATGCGGGGAAAATCAGGTGGCCTATTTTTAAAATATAAGGTGTTGCTTATTTTTTATTTTTTCATTAGTCATTTCAGTAACTAATTGGACGCCTGGAAGTGATTTGATGGATTGCATTAAGGCATTAAGCTCCTCAGGTGTAATTTCATCACCTTGTATCAACCATACAAAATCAAGGTGCTTAAATTCGGGCAGAAGATACTCTCCATCAAACTGGTTATTATATAGGTAGTGCACCAAAGATGTTGATGGTACTGCATATTGATAGATAGAGAAGAAATAAGTGCGTGATTTTTTATTAAGTTGAATTTCTATTTCGTTGTTAATTCTAAAATCAAAACCGAGCGTTTGGTTGAGCTGCCAGCTAAATTGATAATCCTTGATGGGTACGACGAGTCCTAATAAAAGAGTTCCTTCAAAAAACTCTTCAATTAATACGTCGTTATCAATTTTCAATTTCATCCAAGTGTAATTTTACTTGTTTAATCAAAGTTAGTCATCAATCTTTATTTAAGTGTTGCATCTTTCTTAAATCGTAAGCAGATACAGCACAATACAGCTAATTTTGCGCCATATTATAATTGTGGCAAAAAAAATAAATATAGCATTAGTAGGTAACCCCAACAGCGGTAAGAGCTCCTTGTTCAATACTTTAACGGGTTTGAATCAAAAAGTGGGTAATTTTCCCGGTGTTACCGTGGATAAAAAAACAGGGAATGCCACTATTTCAGAAACATTTTCTGCCACTATTATAGACCTGCCGGGTACCTATAGCTTATATCCTAAGCGTGCCGATGAATGGGTGGCATACAAAGTATTATTACAACAAGACGAAGATATAAAACCTGATATGGTTTTATTGGTTGCAGATGCCAGCAACCTTAAACGTAATCTTCTTTTCTGCTCGCAAATAATCGATCTTAAAATTCCGGTTGTAGTAGCACTGACTATGATGGACCTTGCTAATCAAAAAGGTACACAAATTGATATTCGCGGATTGGAAAGAGAGTTGGGTGTTCAGGTAGTTGTTATTAATCCAAGAAAAAATAAAGGGATACCACAACTAAAAAAAGTAATTGAAGATACGGCGAATGCCAACTTTATTGCACCAAGAGAATTTATTGATACTTATGCATTGGCCGATAATTCAGTAGATGCAATTAAAAGGTTATTGCCAGATATTAGTAGTTATACGGCTTTACATTATTTGATTAATCATGAAAATTTTGAATTAGGAGCGTCACTGCAAAAAGATATTGAAGCTGCAGAAGTAGCAACAAAATTTAATCCTACCAAAACACAGGCAGAAGAAATTATGCAACGGTATGGCCGCATTAAACATATAATGCAGCAAACCGTAATTGAAGCAGACCCTTTAAAGAAAGCACTTTTCACAGAAAAATTAGATAATATATTACTGGATCGTAAGTGGGGATATATCATATTGATAACTGTTTTATTCCTGTTATTTCAAAGTGTATTTTGGGTGGCACAATATCCAATGGATTTTATTGAATGGGGCTTTGGACAACTAAGCGGATTTCTTTCGGGAGTTTTACCACAACAAGTTTGGTGGAGCGATCTTTTAATTAATGGAGTATTGGCAGGATTGAGTGGCATCATGGTTTTTATACCGCAAATAATGATCTTGTTTGGATTGATAACATTATTAGAAGATACAGGCTATATGGCGCGCATCAGTTTTTTAACGGATAAGTTAATGCGTAAAGTAGGATTGAATGGCAAGAGTGTAATGCCGATGATCAGCGGTTTTGCTTGCGCGGTACCTGCGATCATGACTGCAAGAAATATTGAAAATAGAAAAGAAAGATTACTGACAATAATGGTTACGCCATTGATGAGTTGTAGCGCGCGACTTCCTGTGTACACTATTTTAATTGCATTGGTAATTCCTTCTAAATTGTACTTTGGATTTTTGAGTCTGCAAGGTTTGGTGATGATGGGTTTATATTTATTAGGAACAGTAATGGCACTAATAGTTTCTTACGTAATGAAATGGTTTATTGGTATTAAAGAGAAAAGTTTCTTTATACTTGAACTACCGGTATATCGTAGCCCAAGATGGAAAAATGCTTTGACGACGATGGTGGAAAAAGCAAAAATATTTGTGTTTGATGCAGGTAAGATAATAATGGTAATAAGTCTTTTATTATGGGCATTGAGTACTTACGGTCCGCCAAAAAAGATGGCCGCTGTAAAAGCTAAATACGATCTATTATTACAATCAAATCCTCAACAAGCAAAGGAAATAGACAAAGAACGCAAAACTGCTTTATTGCAAAATTCATTTGCTGGCACTTTAGGTAAAGCCATTGAGCCAGCAATAGCTCCTTTAGGGTATGATTGGAAAATCGGTATTGCGTTGATAACATCTTTTGCAGCAAGAGAAGTTTTTGTAGGGACGATGGCAACGTTATACAGTGTGGGTGAAGATGCTGATAAAAATAATACTACCCTTCGACAAAAAATGGAAGCTGCTGTACGTGCTGATGGCAGCAAAGTGTATGACTTAGCAACAGGCCTCTCGTTATTAATATTTTATGCATTAGCGATGCAATGTATGAGTACATTAGCTGTTGTAAAAAGAGAAACACGCAGTTGGAAATGGCCCCTTATTCAGTTGGTGTATATGACAGGATTGGCTTATTTTTTAAGTTGGTTTGTATACGTTCTGTTTAAATAAAATACTCTTTTCTCTCAGCGTATCTAAGTATTTCTTTGTGCGTTTTTCTACTAACAAGTAAAATAGATATGAGATACCTAAACATACAAATACTGAGGGTATCCAATAAAAAAATGAATATAAATGGGGTGGTGGTATATGTGCAAAAGTAAATAGACAATATGCTATTAATATAAGAATAGAAAAATGTACAACGTATAATGTATAATTAAACTTGCCAATTTGTACAAGAGGTTTTATAAAGATCCTTTTATTGAGCATATTAATAATCATTATGGTACATGTTATTCCCGCTAATAAAAAGGAAATATTATACCTTGTAAAAACTATCAGCTTTTACAAACTGAATTTAAAATGTTTATATAAGTTGGAGTATTTGCATCTATTGAATAATTTTTTACCACGTTTTCACGTCCGGCTAATCCAATATTTTTTCTTTGTTCGGGATTATTGATTAAGAATTCTATCTTCTCTATCCATTCATTATTGGTAGTGACTAAAAAACCTGTTTTGCTGTTTTCAATTATGCGAAAATTTGCGCCTATTGCTGTGGCAATTACAGGTACACCAACACCCATATATTGTAATGCTTTTAATCCGCTTTTGCCCAACATCCATTCGCTATCTAATGGTAAAGGATATAAACCTATGTCAAATCTTTGCAATGTTGGGATTTCATTTTTCACTGACCATTCTACTAATTCTATATCTATGCCATCAATATTAAATTCAGGAGCTCCCATAACTACTAATTTGAAAGCATATTTTTTATTTAACTCTAACAATACGTCTTTCAATAAATAGAGAAGAGGAGCTGTACTATGACTACCGCTCCAACCCAATATTAGCTTATGATCATTTTGATAATTGTTAACCGGCTGATATGTATGTGTGTTAATGGTTGAAGATATATCAGTAACCTTGGTATTATATTTTTTAGCAACTTCTGTTAAGTATGGAGTACAGGTTATAATATGCTTAGCCCTTTTCATTAAAAGAAAAGGTTTTGTTCTCCCTTTTATAAAATCTGTTCGGGGGTTGGCCCCATTTAAAGATCTCATAAAAATAAGATCATCGATATCATATACAACATTAGGATTTATTGAAGTAAAGATCCGTTCCATTAATGGAAAACCGAAGGGTGTTACCCATAGAAATATATATACCAGATCGTACCGTCGTAAAGTAAAAATTTCAACGAATCTTTTTATGTAAGCTCTTATTACCCAATATATTTTTTCTACAGTATTACCTTTTTTATATAAAATCTGTTGCAATCTGTCACTGAAAAAAGGAGATACTATAATATCAAAACCATTTTTTCTCCAGCTATTAAAATACTGTTCATACTTTAAACGCTGTGCCGGAGCTATATCTTCCGGGCAAGGACAAACAACAAATATCTTTTTTCTTTTTTGCATCAATATTATTTGTCAAATATAGCAGTATAAACTTTTTTATATTTATTTACAGCATTTTCCAATGCGTAAAAATTTTTGGCTCCATCTCTTATCGTATTCTTATCAAATAGATCACCGTGTATTATCTTATTAACTATAATCACAAAGGACTCATCTGAAAAATCATTTGCCACATATCCGCTGTTATACTTTGTAACGATAGTTTCTATATCACCTACACCTGAATTTGTTATTACGGGTATTCCCATCGCCATTATTTCGCCATGCTTTGTAGGAGAAGATGATATTTTTGAATAGCAAGGCTTGATAAAAAAAATGGAATAATTACTAAATGATAATAGTACAGGTACTTCATGTCGTTTAGCATGTGTAGTAATTAATTTATCAGCGGGCAGATCAACTGCAGCAGCGGCATTTGCAATTGCTGTATGTTGATGTGGTGAAATAAATAAGAATTTTGCTTTTGGTATTTTATCACTTACTAATTTACAAAAACGTAGCATTTCGTCCGTTAAATACCATCCACCTATAGAACCTAAATAGCTAATGATAAAATCATCATCACTAATTCGTAATTCTTTTTTAAATTGTTCTTTATGTTCTCTATTAATTGTTAATGGATCGAACAGATCTAAATCAACGCTACATGGAATTACCTCAAGCGGAATGGGTTGATCTAGAATGTTCTGCCAGCTATGTATTTCTTTTTCCGCAGCGTAGGTAAGACAAACATTATAATCTGCTTTAGTTAAACAGGCTCTTTCTTTCTTTTTAAAGAATTGGTAAATACTTTTGTATAATAGATTTTTAATGTTCCACATTCCACCATCCACTCTTTCATCGGCCCAAAAACCGCGTATATCATTTAAAAATTTTATATTGTATTTCTTCTGCAGATAGAGCGCTACCAATGTTGGTAATCCAACTCTCGTATGTACCATATCAAATCCTTTTTGTTTATGCAATTGTTCTGCTTTTCTTTTAAGCAGCCAAAAATCATATAAGGAAGAAAGTACGGGAGGTTTTTTGTGATAGGGTAATGATACCCATTGAATCGGGTACGGTGCAATTAGTTTCTGTACGTATTCTTTATTGGCTTTATAATTATCTGGCTTATCGCAACTAAGTATTGTAAAGTCATAATCATATTTTGAAAGGCCTATTAAATAAGGTATCACCTGGCTTTGACCTAAAGGATCTGTCATGCCATCATAGGAAAGAAAGAGTATTTTTTTTTTGCTTGTAACCATTTTAGAATATTAGTTCATCCACTTGTCATACCACATTTGAAACATTAAGAGGTACCATATTTTTTGTCCGCTTTCTGTTTTACCATTGTAAAAAGAAATTCTTATTCGTTGGATCTCGTGGTTGTTGAAAATATTTTGTTTGATAATAAATTGTTCATCAAGATACTCATTTACAAATGGTTTTAGTTCATTTTGCAACCAAGCCTCAATAGGGATTGAAAACCCGCTTTTGGGCCTATCCATTAATTTTTTTGGTAAATATTTATGTACTATTTCTTTTATGATGAATTTTTTATTGCCTTTGTTGTATTTATATTCCATGGGTAATTGAGCCGCCCATTCAATAACTCTATGATCTAAAAAAGGTTCCCGGCCTTCCAAACCTACACTCATAGTTGCCCTATCTACTTTTTGTAAAATATCATCCGGCAGGTATGTTTGATAATCGATCGCCAGCATAAAATTTAATACGGTGTACGTATCGTGAGTAAGTTCGTTGCTATCGAATGGAGAAGATAATTTTTTAATAGGTGTTTTGAAAAGTGCCGTAATGTCATTGTTATTCATTTGTTGCGTAATGCTTAGCATTATATTTTTTTCAGAAGGGTCCTTTAAAAATAGTTTTAATTTTTCGTAACGATTCTGGAAAAGATTTTTTTTGTTAAATAGTGGAATTGAATTGGCCGGTATTGCATCCATTAATGCAGCAAAATTTTTTCTTAAAACTGGAGGAACAGACTGAATTCTTTTGCCGTATCTCATTATGTAATCATATCGATTATATCCTGCAAAAATTTCATCTCCTGCATCTGCAGATAATGCTACTGTTACTTTTTCTCTTGCGATCTTACTTACTAATATAGTAGGTATAGCACTGCTATCGGCAAATGGTTCATCATATATAAATGGTAACTGTGGAATTATCTCTAATGCTTCTTTTTCAGTGCAGTAATATTCGGTATGGTCCGTGCCAAGGTATGCTGCAATTTCCTTTGCTACCGGTGCTTCATTCATTTTTGCATCTGGCACACCAATAGTAAAAGTTTTAATCTTTTCAGTACTGTCTTTTTGAAGTAGTGCTGTTACACAACTACTGTCATAGCCACCACTTAAGAAAATGCCGACGGGAACATCGCTTAACATACGATATTGAAAGGCATTGTGTAATAAATTTTCTGTTTCTGTAATGGCATCAGGCAGACTTATTTTTAGAACAGGCTTATTATAAGCATCATATACGTTCCAATATTGTTGCAAGTGTATTTTTTGCGTAGTTAGATCTAATTCAAAGTAAAACCCGGGCTTTAATTTATTGGCATCATTAAAGATACAGTGTTGAGCGGGTACATAGCCGTAATGCATAAAAGCACCAGCAGCATCCATATTTATTTTCTTTACAAAACCGGGATGTGATATTAATGTTTTTAATTCCGAGCCGAAAATAAAGAGTCCATCTTTCCAATAATAAAAGAAAGGTTTTATACCTCCTCTGTCACGGCATGCAAATATTTTTTCTTCTTCATCATTGTATATGACAATGCTGAACATACCGATGAATCTTTGTAGTGCATTACTTCCCCATTCGTTATATGCATGAAGAATAACTTCCGTATCACTGTGACCAATAAATTGATGGCCTTTATCTTCCAGGACTTTTCTTATTTCTGCATGATTATATATTTCGCCATTAAATATAATATGGCTCTGTTTGTATTGCATAGGTTGGGCACCTGCATCTGTTAAATCTATAATTGATAAACGACGATGTCCAAGTCCTATCTGGTAATTATTTTTTTGGAAGAATTTATAACCACTCGCATCGGGCCCTCGATGGGTTAAAGTGTCTGTAGCTTTCTTTAATATCTCTGCAGAAGAAGCATTATTAAAATCAATAAATCCGGCGATTCCACACATGAAAATTAGTTGAATTCTTCTACCTTTTGAGAGGAGTGATTAAATATTAATTAGTGGCATTTATTACAGCAAGGTAATCAAGATTTACTTTATCGATATTTAAGAAGCCATTTACGAATTGATCATCAATTTTTCTTCCTTCTATTAAATCGTTGATACAAACCTCAGCAAATTCTGGAGTAGTATTTTTAGCCTCGATCATTTTTAAAAAAGTATTATCATTAAAACCTGTTTTCTGTATAAAGTGAAAAATATTTTGAATGAAATTATCGTTAGATCCTTCAGCTGAATTATAGTGAATGCGTTGTTTCATCGCTACTAGTTTACCATCTTTTGGATAAAAGTCCAGGTACTCCACTTTGTTTATTCCTGCAAGTTTTTCTATCCCTAATATTTCTATTATTGTACGTAATTGTTTTTTAAACTTTGCTATCAACGGAATTTTTTTGAGGCGACTTCCTGTATTAGTTTTTGTTTTATTGCTCCATAAAGCATATGTAGCAGAAATACCGGAAGGATAGAAAACGATATGTGGTGTATTCGCGTCTATAAAATCAAAATTGTGTACTGTGTTTTGATATACTTTTTCTTTGGACATAATTGTAAGACCTGTATTTTTTTCTATCTGAAAATCTTTTTTAAAAGTGATAGCCTTATAACCCGGTCCAAATGAACCAATGGTGCTTAATAGCATATTACCATGATGGTGTACACTTTGAAAACTTATATCCTCGTTTTTATCGGGTAACGATGGAAAAATATTTACAACAAATGTAAAGTTGGGTGTTTCTATAATATCCATTGAAAGAGTAGAATAGTGGCGTACACGCTTTAAAAATGCTGGTTGGTCCAGATTATATTTGATGATATCATATAAAATTTTTTTGTCCTTAGCCATCTCTTTTAGAAATGGAATTATTTCATGATGATTTTCATACATGTCATTCCCTTCAGAAAATATTTTTACAATGGCGTCTACTTGCTTGTTCCTAAACATTTGCTATAATATTTTTATATAGATAGGTTTTTGACTGAGGTATAAGAATATAATTATATTCCCATAAAGCCTTATTTAGTAAAGGTAGCAGCTTATTTGTTCTTTCATCGAGGTAAAATATCTCGTAATGGGCGTTTTTAATAAATTGCAAAATATCTGTTGAGCCTAGGCCAAAACCTTCTAAGAAAATGGGATTAATCTCTATTAGGATAACAGGGGTGAATTTCGCTATCAGATCTTTTGCCCCTTGTAATGCAAATAATTCGGCACCTTCGATATCTATCTTAATAAATGATAATTTCTCTATAGGAGGATTAAAAAAATTATCTAGCGCTACAACCTCACAATCAAAATTTTCTTCCAGTGTAAATTTGTAATCATTATTATTTTCCAGATTATTATTTCTCTTGGATATATGTGCTTGTCCCGTACTTAAAGTACCAAAGTGCATTTTTGGTACCCTAAATCTTGCGATTTCATTTTTGTTAGAAACTCCTTTTTTGAAATATGTAACGTTTTTAAGTTTAAATGATTTTACCAGCATTTTAAATACCTCAAACGTAAAAGGAATAGGCTCAAATGCATATACTTTTCCTTCATTACCAACGAGCTGGCTCATTCGTTCGGTGTAATATGCGAAGTTGGCACCCAAGTCAATTACAGAATCCCCTGGTTTAATAAATTCAGGTAACAGAAACATTTCTTTTTCTTCATTCATACGGAATTTGATATCTCTTCTTTTTCCGTAAAACTGGGCATATTTATAAAACCTGTTACCCATCAATTTGTATAAAATGGGTTTAAAAAAACTTCTTGTTCTTGATTGAATTGTACTCATTTTTTTATTCCTTTTACAACTGGAGATGTATAGTTATTGCCGTAAGAAACATATTCACCTGTTATTTGCTCCATACCATATTTTTGGAACCATTTCATTACTGTACTGATTTTTTGCGGCTGATCGTATTGAGGAGAAAACATATCAAAAGTATCAAGTACGCACCATTCTCTTAACTGTTGTTCATTCATGTTTTTTGGCAACGCGCCATCAATATCGCAAATTGGTAAAAATCTATTTACAATTTTACCTACGCCAATTTTTGAAAAGAAGCGATATGTTTTTATCAGCCAATCTATATTGTTATTAATTTTTTTATACAATTTTTCGTTGCTTAATTTCTTTGTATAAAAACGTAAAATATATTTGGCATGTAGTTTTGTCCACCAACCGTTTATTGGGTAAAAATCTACTATTACTTCAGCGCCGGGTTTTGCCATTTCAATTAATGCTTTCACAGATTTTTCTACATCAGGTGTATGTTGTAATACGCCAAAACATATTACCTTATCAAATTGCGCTTTTGCAAATGGCATTTCATATATACTTGCCTGAAAAAGATGTAATCTTTCGTTTGCCCCATTATTTTTATAATTTGCCTCTACCGCATTACTATAATCAACACTATATAAATCTGCTTTAGTACTATCTAATATCACCTGACTAAATCTTCCTGCACCGGAACCTACTTCTAAAACGTTTTTGTTCAATAGATCTTCTTTGGCCCAACCTGTTTGTGAAAAGAACCGGTCTTTTGAGAAAGATAATTGGTTGTCTTTGTCTATTTGCGTCTGTGTAAATTTATTCCATTGATAGCCAAAATTTTCTGTATAGTTATTATCCTGCACGATACGGTAAGCACCATTAATTAACGGGTACCTTATTTCTCCATTTTCGCTTAAACCATATTCCACAACAGCGAGCGGTTGGTAATTTGCCGGATCGATAAATTGCATTCGGAGAGTTTTTATTGAACATTTAGAGTA
>DATHNB010000063.1:0-24253 GCA_035486495.1 Ferruginibacter sp.
AGCTGCATTAATGAAAGCTGCCACAGAAGAGAACATCCACATAACAGAATTTACTGTAGCGCCAATGATCAGTAGCGATAAAGGTAAAAGCTATCACGAATGGTTTATTGAGTTTGAAAATACGCCTGCAGATCTAAATGGATTCGCTGCTAAAATCGATGATAATCTACGTAAGAAAAACGTGTATTACGATGATTTGGTTGGCGGTAATATCCTTGATAAATTGAAGATATCTGTCATACAAAAAAATGGCTTTATCGATTACATGAAAAGTGTTGGCAAATTAGGCGGACAAAACAAAGTACCACGATTAAGCAACGATAGAAAATTAGCGGATGAGCTGAAGCATTTTTCTATCTAAGTAATCAGGATATCTATCTAAAAAAAGTTAATAAAAAACGACCTCGATATTTAAAATATCTATATCTTTGCAAAGCTTTACTATTAAAAGCAAAATGAACAGCAAACACTTCCATATTATTAATACAAATTTCAACCCTGGCAGGGTGCTATTTGCTATTGGGACTGTTGTAAAAACTTCCCCACGACGCCGACCTGGATGCTGATAGGCCGAGCATTTTTGTAATGCCCCTGTCAGTGAAAAAATCTCCAAAACCGGGTTTTACTAAATTTACTTTTCAACATTATTTATTTAACTATTTCAATTTTAAGCTAATTGGAAACAGATAACATTATAGTTCGGGTTGCATCCCCAAGCGACAGTCGTTTCGCAGTAACTATCACAGATGAAATGGAAGCTTCTGCAAAAGCAAGAGGCACCGGCATTGCCAAACGTTCTCCAGATTATATCGAGAAAAAGATGCAGGAAGGCAAGGCTGTCATTGCGTTAACTACCGATGATAAGTGGGTAGGCTTTTGCTATATCGAAGCATGGGGACATGATGCATTCGTTGCTAACAGCGGATTAATTGTTGCGCCTGAATTCAGAAAGAGCGGCGTTGCTAAACATATCAAGAAAAGAGTTTTCGATTTGTCGAGAGAAAAATATCCCGATGCAAAAATATTCGGGTTGACTACAGGTTTGGCTGTGATGAAGATAAATTCTGATCTAGGCTATGAACCGGTTACTTATTCTGAGTTAACAAATGATGATGAATTTTGGGCTGGTTGTAAAAGTTGCGTGAACTATGATATCTTGATGAGTAAAGAAAGAAAGAATTGTATGTGTACAGCGATGTTATACGATCCTAAGGAACATATAACACCTGAAGAAACAAAAGAAGACTTTAAACAAAACTCCGAAGCTTACGGAAGATTTATGGAAGCGAAACAAAGTCGTTTCTTAAAAAGATTTAAAAAAGGTGGAGGCGGAAGTCTTAGTAAGATGATATTAAAATATTTTTTCAATTTCTAAAATCATTGTTCAATGAGCAAGAAAGTTGTATTAGGATTTAGTGGCGGATTAGATACTACATTTTGTGTAAAGCATTTTGAAGATAAAGGATACGAAGTGCATAGCATTATCGTAAACACAGGAGGTTTTTCTGAAGAAGAGATCAAACAAATTGAAGCGCACGCTTACAAACTTGGTGTAAAAACACATACGTCTGTAAATGCTGTTAAAAGTTATTACGATGACATCATCAAGTATTTGATATTTGGTAATTGCTTAAAAAATAATACTTACCCGTTAAGCGTGAGTGCTGAAAGATTAAGTCAGGCTTTACATATTGCAGAGCATGCTAAAAAATTAAACGCTGATGCGGTAGCACACGGAAGTACTGGTGCGGGAAATGATCAGGTTCGTTTTGATATGATCTTTCATATTTTAATTCCGGGTATTGAAATTATTACACCGATAAGAGATCTGAAATTAAGCAGAGAAGAAGAAATTACTTATTTGAAAGGCAAAGGCGTTGATATGAATTTCGAAAAATCAATGTACTCTATCAATAAAGGTTTATGGGGAACAAGTGTTGGTGGTAAAGAAACATTGAACAGTAAAGGCATTCTTCCGGAAGAAGCATGGCCTACGCAGGTTACTAAAACAGAAAGCGAAGAAGTTAAATTAGGTTTTGTAAAAGGTGAATTGAAATCTATCAACGATAAAAAATTCGGTCATCCTACAGAAGCGATTCAATATTTACAAACTATTGCAGGCGCTTATGGCATCGGCAGAGATATACATGTTGGCGATACGATCATTGGTATTAAAGGGCGTGTAGGTTTTGAAGCAGCTGCGCCAATGGTTATTTTAAAAGCGCATCATGCATTAGAAAAACATGTGCTTACAAAATGGCAATTGAACTGGAAAGATCAGTTAGCTTTATTTTATGGCAGCTGGTTGCATGAAGGACAAATTCTTGATCCTGTAATGCGTGATATCGAAGCTTATTTTACAAGCAGTCAGGAAACCGTAACTGGTGATGTGTTTGTACAATTACTGCCTTATCGTTTTCAAATAATCGGTATCGAATCAACGCATGATTTAATGTCTGCAAAATTTGGTAAGTACGGTGAAATGAATACAGGCTTTACAGGCGAAGATGTAAGAGGCTTTAGTAAAATATTCGGTAATCAGACTTCAATATATCACAAAGTAAAAGAGAGTAATAATGGCTAAGATAATAAACGTAGGAATTATAGGCGCTGCAGGATATACCGGAGGCGAGCTGATACGTTTGTTATTAAATCATCCCAATGCTCATATCGCTTTTGCTCAAAGTGGAAGCAATGCAGGTAATTTAGTTAGTAAGATCCATGCTGATCTTGTTGGCGAAACTGATCTTAAATTCTCAGCAGAACATAACTACGATGTTGATGTTATTTTCTTTTGTGCGGGTCATGGTGAAGCAAAGAAATTTGTTTTAGCAAATGATATCCCGTCTCACATAAAATTAATCGATATCGGTAACGATTTTAGATTAGCTGCTGATGCAGAAATAAAAGGAAGAAAATTTATCTATGGACTTCCAGAATTACAAAGAGAAGAAATCAAGAAAGCTAATAATGTTGCGAATGCCGGTTGTTTTGCAACAGCTATTCAATTAGGATTATTGCCATTGGCAAAAGCAGGATTATTGCCTGAAGATATAAATACAACAGGTATCACAGGAAGTACGGGTGCCGGGCAATCGCTTTCACCAACATCTCATTTCAGCTACAGACAAAATAATATCTCAGGATACAAGACTTTAACGCATCAGCATAATGACGAAATACAGCAGTCACTTCACCAATTACAAAATAGTTTTCCTGCTTCACCGAAACACGGAGGTTTATATTTTGTTCCATGGCGGGGTGACTTCACACGAGGGATCTTCATTAGCTCGCAAGTAAAATGTGATAAGAGTCTTGATGAATTAAATGCATTGTATACAGAATATTATGCGGGTCATCCGTTCACAACAATACAAACAGAATCGCTGTCTTTGAAGCAGGTAGTGAATACGAATAAGTGTATCATTCAATTAGAAAAAATAGGAAACAGATTGGTCATACATTCTGCTATTGATAATTTAGTGAAAGGCGCCAGCGGACAAGCAGTACAAAATATGAACCTGATTTTTGGTCTGGAAGAAACAGCCGGCCTGAAATTAAAAGCAAATTATTTTTAAGATGAAACCATTCGACGTATATCCACTTAATGATATCACCATTATAAAAGCTGCGGGCTCTTATGTATGGGATGATAAAGATCAAAAATATTTAGATTTATATGGCGGCCATGCCGTTATCAGTATCGGGCACACACATCCTCATTATGTAAAACGTTTAGAAGATCAATTACATAAAGTTGGTTTCTATTCTAATTCAATAAAAATTCCATTACAGATCGAACTGGCTGAAAAGTTAGGCAAGGTTTCTGGCAAAGAAGATTACCAATTGTTTTTATGCAACTCAGGAGCAGAAGCAAATGAGAACGCATTAAAGCTGGCATCTTTTTATAACGGCAGAAAAAAGATCGTTGCTTTTACAAAAGCATTTCATGGCAGAACATCTTTGGCTGTAGCTGCAACTGATAATAAAAGTATTGTAGCACCGGTGAATGAAACGGATAATGTAGTTTTTCTTCCGTTCAATGATGAAGCTGCTTTAGAAGCATATTTTAAACAACACGGTGAAGAAATATCTGCCGTAATTATAGAAGGTATTCAAGGAGTAGGTGGGATTGTTGAAGCAAAAGATTCTTTCTTGCAAAAGATAAGAAGCTTATGTGATCAATACAACGCTGTATTCATAGCTGATTCAGTGCAATGCGGTTATGGCAGAACAGGCTTATTTTATTCGCATGATCATAGTGATGTGAAGGCTGATATTTATACAATGGCAAAGGGTATGGGCAATGGTTTTCCAATTGGAGCTATTTCTATTGCACCAAAATTTGTTGCGAAATACTCTATGTTAGGTACAACATTCGGAGGTAATCATTTAGCATGTGCGGCGGCATTAGCAGTTTTAGAAGTTATTGAGAAAGATAATTTGATGGCGAATGCTTTAGAAGTGGGGAATTATTTAATTGCAGAATTAAAGAAGTTACCAAAGATCAAAGAAGTGAGAGGTAGAGGCTTAATGATAGGAATTGAATTGCCAGAAGAACTAAAAGATGTAAAGAGGAATTTACTATTTAAGCATAAAATTTTCACGGGCGAAGCAAAACCCAATGTGATCAGATTATTACCTGCATTGAATGTAACAAAAATTGAAGCAGATATATTTTTAGATGCTTTGAAAAAGGAATTAGCATAATTATTGGTCAGACGGGGACCGTCAGACCAATTCCCAACAAGTGTCTGACAGTCTCCGTCTGACACTTGTATTTTAGTCACAGAGTATCGTTGATATAATTATAATCAAATAATCTATCCAACAACAAAGCCATGAGAAATTTTATTTCTGTAAAAGACGTAACGGATATAAATGCTTTAGTAGCAAAAGCGTTAGCATACAAAGCTAATCCTTTTGCTGACAGGAATCTTGGTGCAGATAAACACATCGGTATGTTGTTTCTGAACCCAAGTCTGCGTACGCGTTTAAGTACTCAGGTTGCTGCAGAGCAATTGGGCATGGAAGCGATTGTTTTCAATGTAGATAAAGATGGCTGGGCATTGGAGTTTGAAGACGGCGCGATCATGAGTGGTAATACGGTTGAACATGTAAAAGATGCAGCACCAATCTTGGGTAACTATTTTGATATCCTTTGCATTCGTGCGTTTCCTTCTTTAACAAATAAAAAAGATGATTATAGCGAACAGGTGATGACGGCATTCAAACACTACGCTGGTGTACCAATTGTTAGTTTAGAAAGTGCTACGTTGCATCCTTTACAATCTTTAACTGATATCATCACGATCAAAGAAACGTTCAAAGAAAAAAGAAAGCCTAAGATCGTTTTGACATGGGCGCCGCATATTAAAGCATTACCTCAATGCGTTCCTAACTCATTTGCAGAATGGATCAATGCATGGGGTGAAGCAGATTTTGTAATTACACATCCAAAGGATTATGAATTGGATGAAAAATATACAAAAGGTGCAACCATAACTCAAGATCAGGAAGCAGCATTGAAAGATGCAGATTTTGTTTATGTAAAGAATTGGAGCACGTATACAGATTACGGAAGAATTTATACCAATGATCCAGCCTGGATGTTGACTAATAAAAAATTAGCTACAACAAATAATGCCAAAATAATGCATTGCTTACCGGTTAGAAGAAACGTAGAATTAAGCGATGAAGTATTAGATAGTGCGAATAGCATTGTTACGCAACAAGCTTCTAATAGAGTTTGGGCAGCACAGGCGGTACTCAGCGAAATATTAAAAGCAAAAAAGTAGTGGAAAAAATATTTGTCATAAAGATTGGAGGGAACGTAATTGATAATGATGCGGCATTAGAATCGTTCCTTAAAATATTCTCGAGTATCAAGGCAAAAAAAATATTGATACATGGTGGCGGGAAAGTGGCAACTAAAATAGGAGATAAGCTGGGCATTGAATCAAAATATGTGAATGGTAGAAGGATCACGGATGAAGCAACGATCGATCTTGTTACAATGGTGTATGGTGGATTAGTGAATAAGAAAGTAGTGGCCAAATTGCAATCACTGAATTGCAACGCGATTGGTTTAACTGGTGCAGATGCGAATATCATTCCTGCTGTAAAGCGTCCGGTAAAAGATATTGACTATGGATTTGTGGGAGATGTTGAAGCAGCAAAAATTGGAGCCAACACTTTACAGATATTATTAGACAATGGTTTGATGCCGATCATTGCACCTTTAACACATGATGGTAACGGACAAATGTTGAATACCAATGCTGATACAGTGGCTTCTTCATTAGCTGTTAGTTTGTCTAAAAGTTATGATGTAAGATTGATCTATTGTTTTGAAAAGAAAGGTGTGTTGGAAAATGTGAACGACGATGATTCTGTGATAACGCTCATCACAAAAGAAAAATATAAACAACTAACTGACGAGAAAAAATTGTTCGACGGAATCATACCAAAAATCGATAATGCATTTGATGCCATTAACAGTGGTGTAAAAGAGGTATTGATCGGGGATGCAAATGATCTTATCCAAAATGTAACTGATAACACAAAGGGGACTTTAATAAAATAATATGCAAACTGAATTGTACCAAAATGCTGTAGGACTGCTTAAGCAATTGATCAGCACACCATCTTTTTCAAAAGAAGAAAATGATACGGCTGAAATTATCACTGCTTTTTTTGAAAAGCACGGTGTAGCTTATGCAAGAGTAGGAAATAATATCTATGCTAAAAACAAGCATTATGATGTTAATAAGCCATCTATCTTATTGAATTCTCATCATGATACGGTGTTGCCGAATAAAGGTTATACGCTAGATCCTTTTTCACCGATAGAGAAAGACGGTAAATTATTTGGTCTAGGTAGCAATGACGCTGGTGGATGTTTGGTTTCATTGATCGCTACTTTTTTACATTTTTATAATCAGGCTGATACTAAATATAATGTAGTATTTGCAGCAAGCGCAGAAGAAGAGATCAGCGGTGTGAATGGCATTGAATTAGTGTTGCCATATTTGGGCAATATAAATTTTGGAATAGTAGGAGAGCCAACTAAATTGGAAATGGCTGTTGCTGAAAGAGGCCTAATGGTAATTGATTGTACTGCACAAGGTCGTGCAGGACATGCTGCACGCAATGAAGGTGAGAATGCTTTGTACAAAGCCGTTGATGATATTAACTGGATAAGAAACTATAAGTTTGATAAAGTAAGTGATCTGTTAGGTGAGTCTCGTTTAACGATAACCGTTATCGACACAGATAATAAACAACATAATGTTGTACCGGCACAATGCAAATTTGTAATTGATGTTCGTGTAAATGAATTGTACACTTTTGAAGAAATTTTAGAATCATTAAAGCAAAATTTAAAGAGCCAGTTCAAGCCACGTACTACAAGAATGAAATCAACATCCATTCCGTTGGATCATCCTTTGGTAAAAGCGGGTATCAGTTTAGGTAAGGGCTATTATGGTTCACCAACTACATCTGATAAAGCGTTGATGCCCTTCCCGACATTGAAAATGGGACCAGGCGATAGCGCAAGAAGTCATACAGCAGATGAATTTATTTATCTAAAAGAAATAGAAGACGGAATTGAAACATACATTAAAATGGTAGCACAAATTGTATAATTAACAATTAACCATTAACAATTAACCATTATTATGAAACTCTGGCAAAAAGATAAGGTAGCATTAAAAGAAGTAGAAAAATTCACCGTTGGTAACGACCGTGAATTAGATATGTATTTAGCACCGTTCGATGTGTTGGGTTCATTGGCGCATATTAAAATGTTGCAATCAATAGGTTTGTTAACAAGAGAAGAATTAGCAGTTTTAGAAGTTGAACTAAAAAATATCTATACCAAAATAGAAATAGGAGAATTTATTTTAGATGAAGGTGTAGAAGATGTTCACTCACAGGTGGAATTATTATTAACGATGAAGCTGGGCGATATCGGCAAAAAAATTCACAGCGCAAGAAGCCGTAATGACCAGGTTTTAGTAGATCTTAAATTATTTTTAAGAAGTGAGATTGAAAAGCTTGTTGGTACAACGCATGAGCTATTTACATTGTTGATCTCGCAAAGCGAGAAACACAAAGCCGATCTTTTGCCCGGCTATACACATTTGCAGTTAGCAATGCCATCATCTTTTGGATTATGGTTTGGAGCTTATGCAGAAAGTTTGGTAGATGATATGATCACATTGCAGGCAGCCTATCAAGTGGTAAATAAAAATCCGCTAGGCTCAGGCGCAGGCTATGGTTCATCATTTCCTATCAATAGAACCATGACGACAAAGTTGTTAGGTTTCGAACACCTTAATTATAATGTTGTGTATGCGCAAATGGGCAGAGGCAAAACAGAAAGAGTAGTAGCATCTGCTTTAGCAAACATAGCTGCAACGCTTGCTAAAATGAGTATGGATGCTTGTTTGTATTTAAATCAAAATTTTGCATTCATAACTTTTCCTGATGAATTAACGACGGGAAGCAGCATCATGCCGCACAAAAAAAATCCGGATGTTTTTGAATTGATACGTTCTCATTGCAACAGAATTCAAGCTTTGCCAAACGAGATAATGATGATGACAACGAATTTGCCTTCCGGGTATCATCGCGATCTGCAATTAATAAAAGAACATATTATTCCTGCATTTGAAAACTTGCAGGCTTGTATTCAGATGGCTGGTTTAATGCTGACCAATATCAGCGTTAATAAAGATCTTCTTCAGGATGAAAAATATAAATATTTATTTAGCGTAGAAGAAGTGAATAAATTGGTACTACAAGGAATGCCGTTCAGGGATGCCTATAAAAAAGTAGGCATGGATATTGAAGCAGGTACATTTACACATACGCCATCACCAAATCATGTTCACGAAGGTTCTATCGGAAATTTGTGTAACAAAGAGATAACAAGAATGATGGACGATGTTATAAATCAATACAATTTTTCCGGCGTAAGGACAGCCCTAGAAAAATTAGTAGGTAGTTAACTTTAAAAATTTGCCTTATGAAAAAGATAATAACAATTGTTCTACTCTTTATAAACGTAATGGCATTTGCTCAGAAGAATGAACCTAGTGATTATATCTACTCTTTGCAAAAATTCCAACAAGCATATATTCTTCACCATGATGTGGTAAAAGGGAAAGATACAGCCTACCTTAAATTTTTCCCTATTGATAGCAATTACCATGTTTTTGCTGATTTCACAAAGCTAAAAGACAGTGTTTTTACCATGCAGCTAAGCGAAGCTAAAACGGCTAAATACCTCAAATATGGTAAAGTAACTTTTACGCTTCAAAATAAAACGATCACATTATATCTCTATCAATCGGAAAGATTGATGAAAATGCCCGAGTACAAAAATCATTTATTGATACCGTTCATTGATATGAGTAACGGTTTTACAAGTTACGGCGGCGGCAGGTACCTTGATGTAGATATAACAGATATCATTGGCAATAAAGTAGAATTGGATTTTAATAAAGCGTACAATCCTTCATGTGCCTATACTACAGGATATAACTGCCCAATTCCGCCGGGAGAAAATACGATTCCATTATCTATCAATGCTGGAGAAAAAACATATGCCAAACCAATACATTATAAGTAGTGAGTGAAAAAGTAAGATAATTTTCACAACACGAAAATAGCGTTGAAACAATTATTAAGTTAGATTTGTCCAACTAACTGTTTAACAATAATGAGGGATAAGGCGCCTAAAAAAAAGATAGCAATTTTCGGATCAACAGGTTCAATAGGAACACAAGCTTTAGAAGTAATTCGTGCCAACGATAAATTGTTTGAAGTTGATATACTTACTGCACAAAATAATGATGAATTATTAATTAAACAGGCGCTGGAATTCAATCCAAATGCAGTAGTAATAGGTGATGAAAGAAGATACGAAAAAGTAAAAGCCGCCCTTTCTTCCACAGATATAAAAGTTTTTGCCGGAGCTGATGCATTAGTAGAAGTAGCAGATTTTGATAGTTATGATATGATGCTGGCGGGCATTGTAGGCTTTGCAGGGTTAAAACCAACATTAAAAGCGGTAGAAAAGGGTAAAGCTATTGGTCTTGCCAATAAAGAAACATTAGTTGTTGCGGGTGATCTGATCATGAAAACGGCAATCGAGAATCGTGCTCCAATCATTCCTGTTGATAGTGAGCATTCAGCCATATTTCAGTGCCTTGTAGGCGAGGGGCGAAACCCGATAGAAAAAGTTATTCTCACTGCAAGTGGAGGTCCATTTTTAGGTAAAAAACCCAATTTTTTAACGAACGTAAAGAGGGTGCATGCGCTGGAGCATCCTAACTGGTCGATGGGAGCTAAAATATCTATCGACTCTGCAACCCTTATCAATAAAGGGCTTGAGATGATAGAAGCGAAATGGTTATTTAATTTAGAGCCCGATCAAATACAAGTTGTTGTTCATCCGCAAAGTATTATTCACAGCATGGTGCAGTTTAAAGATGGCAGCATCAAAGCTCAAATGGGACTGCCGGATATGAAATTACCCATACAATATGCGTTGTCTTTCCCTAAAAGAATAGAAAATAATTTTCCCCGTTTAGATTTTCGCAAGTACCCGAGCCTCACTTTTGAGGAGCCGGATGTTAAAACTTTCAGAAGTTTAGCGCTGGCCATCGATGCTTTATACAAAGGTGGCAATATGCCTTGCATACTGAATGCCGCCAATGAAATCGCTGTGTGGGCCTTTCTCCGCAATCATATCGGCTTTTTGGATATCTCTGCCGTGGTGGAAAAAACCATCGAAAATCTGCCATTTATCAAAAACCCAACGCTTGAGGAATATTTTGAAAGCGATGGCGAAGCCCGTAATTTTGCGGCGTCGGTTATGAAGTTGTAATTTACCTTCTACATCAACAGATAGAACTGATTTTCAATTGTTAAGATTTAATCATGAAAATCATAACAATCATAAAAATCTGTGTTCTATCAAAAGATCATAAAACTTAAACTCAGTATAAAAGAAATGACATTATTAGCAATCAATATAGGAAACGTAGCAATGCAGGTTTTTTATCTTATTTTATCACTATCCATATTGGTGATATTACATGAGTTTGGACATTACATCACTGCAAAGTGGTTTAAGTGCCGTGTAGAAAAATTCTATTTATTTTTCGATCCCTGGTTTTCATTGGTAAAAAAGAAAGTAGGCGATACAGAATATGGAATAGGCTGGTTGCCATTAGGCGGCTATGTAAAAATTTCAGGAATGATCGATGAAAGTATGGACAAAGAAGCCATGCAATTACCACCAAAAGATTACGAGTTCAGAAGCAAACCGGCCTGGCAAAGATTGATCATTATGTTAGGTGGTATTATTGTAAATGTATTACTGGCATTTGTTATTTACGCCATGGTATTATTTGTTTGGGGTAGCCAGAAAACACCCAATGCATCTGTAAAAAATGGTATCTGGATACAAGACAGTCTGCTGTATAAATTGAAATTACAAAACGGCGATAACATTGTATCGATCAATGGTAAGCCAATTGTATATTTTGAAGATATTCAGAAGAATTTGTTATCAGCAAAAACTGTTACGATAGATAGAGTCGGTATACAACGCGATATCGAAATGCCGCAGGATCTTGTAGGACAATTAGTAGAAAATAAACCTAAAAGCGGAATGTTATTGATGGAGCGCTTACCAACCTATGTTGGAGAGATCGATCAGAAGGATACATCTTTTATGGGACAGAAAAATGGATTGCAAACATTAGATAAGGTTATTTCAATAGATTCAGTGCCTGTAAATTATTTTGATGAAATGCAGGCCGCTTTAAGTATAAAGAAAAACCAAAAAGTAAATTTACAGATACTAAGGAAAGGAGATACACTTAACTTACAGGCAAGTGTAAACGAAGATGGAAAAATAGGCATACCGCCATTAACACCTATGCAATATGATAGCCTGGGCGTTTTTAAAGTAGAAACAAAAAAATATGGTTTCTTTGAAGCAATACCTGCCGGCATAGGTATGGCAATAAATAAATTAACAGATTACGTTGGGCAATTCAAATTGATATTAAATCCTAAAACGGGTGCCTATAAAGGGCTCGGTGGATTTAAAGCAATAGGTTCAATATTCCCTACACAATGGGGTGATTGGCAAACGTTTTGGTTACTAACGGGGTTCTTATCAATTGCATTAGCATTTATGAACCTTTTACCAATACCAGCTTTAGATGGCGGTCACGTATTATTTACCTTATACGAAATGATAACGCGCCGCAAACCAAGTGAAAAATTCTTAGAATACGCACAGGTTGTTGGCATGGTTTTGTTGCTGGTATTAATGGTGTACGCCAATGGTAATGATTGGTTTGGATGGGGAAGGAGTCATTAGATTTAATAGGTGATATTTAATATTGAATATTTTGCAGCTTAAAATTTTCAAATGCTTAACAATATTAAATATTACATCTTCAATATAAAATAAATACCCGGGGCTGACCGGTTTTGACAGCATAGTTCTTTGTAAGTATAAGCATGTAGTGCGTTGCGTAATTAGCACTTAAATCTGAATACGAAAACTTCAAATGGCAATACTTCGTATGCCATGGCTGCTTAATTAAATTAAGTAACCATTAGGGCCGTTGAACAGCTTTGCCTTTTAGCAAGTTCTTCCGCCGACTCAAAAAAAATAAAGGATGCTGCAATGGAATGATGTGACCATTGCTTAAGACTATTCTTCTAAGGATTCAGTTGGTTTGTTATGTCCCGGCTGATTCTCGAAAACTAATGCATAAATAAACATGTAGAAGGCTTACGGCGAATGTGTTTGGACCAGGGTTCGACTCCCTGCAGCTCCACTATAAGGCATTTCAGAGAAATGCAAAACGCTGTAAACACATTGATTTACAGCGTTTTTTGTTTGGTGACCGTCTCAAAAAGTTCTTTAAAATCTTATTCTTCTGGTGACCTATTCGGTGAACTTCTGCCTCTGGGCAAAAGGGGCACCTGAACTCACCAAAAGTATTGCTTAGCAAGCAGTTCAAAATTTGAACATCTTGTTTTCAAACTTTTGTAAGAATAATTTTATAAACTTAAAAGTCACCATCATGAACAAAACTTTCACACTGCTCTTTTATGCAAAAAAGAGTAAGATGCTGTTAAACGGCATGGCTCCCATTTATTTAAGAATTACTATTGATAGCATGCGCACGGAGTTTACCGTTAAGCGAAATGTCGATCCTGAGAAGTGGGATGGCAGAACACAAAAAGCAATTGGTAATACGGAAGATATCCGGTCGTTGAATGCATATCTCAAAACAGTAGAACAACAGGTATATGATGCCCATCATTTAATGATGAAAGATCGTGAGGAAATTACCGCAGCAAGTTTAAGAGCAAGGATGATAGGAAAAGAAGAAAAGGTAAGAATGCTGGTGCCGATTATCCAGGATCACAATAAAAAAGTAAAACAGTTAGTAGGTAACGAGTTTTCACCTAATACCTTAAAAAGATATGAAACTTCTTTAAGGCATACCATTGAATTTCTGAAATGGAAATTCAATACATCGGATATTGATATTCGAAAAGTAGATCATGCTTTTATTACAGAGTATGAATTTTTCCTGCGTAGCGTTCGCAAGTGCAATAATAATTCGGCCGTTAAGTATATCCGAAATTTTGGTAAAGTAATTCGTATCTGTGTAGCCAATGGCTGGTTGAATAAAAATCCATTTGCAAATTATAAGTCGCATGTTAGAGAAGTAGAGCGTGTCTTCTTAAACGAAGAAGAATTGCAGGCTATGTCAGAAAAAGAATTTAGTATAGAGAGAATAAGCCAAGTACGTGATATATTTCTGTTTTGTTGTTATACAGGCCTTGCATACATTGACGTAAAGCAATTAACTCCTAATCATATCAACTTCGGCATTGACGGTGAAAAATGGATTTTTATCAATCGTCAAAAAACTGATACACGTTCAAACATACCTTTACTGCCAATGGCAGAGAGCCTTATAAATAAATATAAAAATCATCCGCAATGCGTAAACGAAGGCCGTGTCTTTCCGGTACTAAGCAATCAAAAGATGAATAGTTATTTAAAAGAAATTGCAGATGCCTGTGGTATTAAAAAAGAATTGACTTTTCACATTGCACGTCACACGTTTGCCACAACTGTTACGCTCACCAACGGTGTGTCAATCGAAAGCGTAAGCAAAATGTTAGGGCATAAAAATATACGTACTACACAGCATTATGCTAAGATATTAGACAAGAAGGTGAGTGAGGATATGAAGTTATTGAGAGAGAAGTTCAAGCTTAAAAATTTGGATGAAGAAATAAGACTAACCAAAACATTCTAGACACTTGCTATTTTTTTTCTATGCGGTTTGTGATTCGACTGAGAGTTTCACGAGTAATACCAAGATAAGAGGCAACCATGTGCAGGGGTACTCGATTATATATTTCCGAATAGTCGTCTTTAAATTTTTGAATTTTTTCTTCTGCTGTAAAGCTAATAGCAGTATGCACTCTATTTTGACTAGAATCGAAACTTCTTGCAAGTAGACGTTCTTTAAAGGCTCGTAACTCAGGGATTTTGGACAAAAGATAATCATAATCATCTTTTGTCCAAATTAAAACCTCTGTATCTTCTAATGCATCAATGTTACATTTTGATGGTAGGCCTGTAGTAAGACTCTCTCGATCACCTATCCACCAACTTTCTATTGCAAATTGCATAATATTTTCTGTGCCATCGTTACTCTTTCTATATAATCGGAGGCATCCTTTGCAAATAAATACATTTAATTTCCATACACTGCCTTCCTTAAGCAAATATTCACGTCGCTTAATATTTTTTAAAGTACTAAGAGACATTATCAATTTAAATTCATCCTCGTTAATAATTGATTTTTCAGCAAGGTATTTTTTGAAGACTTCAGACATAGATCGTAAAATTATAATCAACAAATCTATTAAAAAAGCAAATACAATTTCGTGGTTTTTTTATAGTCCTCGGAAATTGTAAGTGACATTTATCACATCTTTTTATGTGACAAATGTCATTGGAGAGAAATTCTCTTTGCTATTATTTTGTGTTCCTCCTTTTTAAAGGCCATATTTTTTTATTCTTTCTTTTTAATTATAACCAACAAAATCATGAAACAAACAATCGGAATTATTGGTGCAGGTAATATTGCACAAACCTTAGCAAAGTATTTTATCAATTCAGGCCATCAAGTTATTTTAAGTAACAGTAGAGGGAAAGAAAGCCTACAAGAAATTGTTATCAAGTTAGGTAATAATGTAAAAGCTGGTTCAGTTGAAGAAGCTGCCGCGGCTGATATAGTAGTACTGGCCTTGCCATGGTCACATATATCTTCAATTGAAGGTTTATCTAAATGGAATAACCGTATAGTAATTGATGCTACTAATCACTTTATAAGTTATGCTCCCGAATTTAAAACGGCAGATTTAGGAGGGCTTGCATCTACTGAAGTTGTCGCAAGTCATTTGAAGGGTGCAAGAGTTGTAAAGGCATTCAATACTATGTTTTATGAAATTTTAGGACGTGATCCTAATGAAAATGGTGGCAAAAGAGTTATTTTTTATTCAGGCGATGACAAAGATGCTAAAAAGGATGTAAATGTAATCATTACCTCTTTTGGCTTCGCCGCTGTTGACTTGGGTAATTTATCATTTGGTAGTAAACTTCAGGAAGCTAATGGGGCATTAGCCGGATTAAATCTTATTAAACTCTAAGTATTTATTATCAAAAATTTTAACCAAACGATAAAATGAAAAAGAATTTACTATTTGCCCTATTAATATTTTTGTTTACTCCAAACATTGGATTTAGTCAAACAAATGACCAAGTACAATATATCCCTTTGCAAGGAGATCATCTGTTTCCTGAAAGCATTCTTAAGCTTCCAAACAATGATATACTTGTTGGTGGAATTGGCGATGGATCTATACAAAAACTTGATATTAATAACAATGTCTCATATTTCAAAAACCCTGGTGAAGATGGATTGAAAAGTACATTAGGGATAGCTGCTGACCAAAAAAGAAATCGTCTCTGGGTTCTTAATTTAAATCTAAAAACGGCTAGTGGATATCCGGGAAGTAATATCAAGATTTTCGATCTGACCACAGGAAAATTAATAAAAACAATTTCAGAAAATTATGTTGTAGGAGCATTCTTCAACGAAATTATTCTAGATGACAACGGAGTCGCATATATTTCCAATACAATCGGTCCTGATATCTACACTGCTAATTTTGATTCATCCGAAGCGAAAGTTTTTGTAAAAAATGATTTACTGACAAATTCCGATCCGAATCAACCTTTGGCACTTAACGGACTAACTATAACTCCCAATAAAAAATATCTAATTGCTTCTGTAATGCATCGTTTTATGCCAGGTAAAGGGAGATTGGTTAGGATAAATATTGCCACAAAAGAGGTAGATGCTATAGTAATAAAAGACGAAGACGATACAGCTGCTAGGGCATTTGCTGGTTCAGACAATATGTGGTTCTATAATCAACAGCTTTTTATGATAAATGTATATTCTAAAGCTGGTGCAATAATTACTGCTAAATTTAATAAAGACTATTCAATTGTCACTTTAAAAATCAGAAGTAAATTTCAATCTATTTATGATCGTCCTACGGGTTCCACTATTCGAGGTGGAAAATTATATACTGTAAATAGCCAGTTAAATCACATTGTTGACGATAAGGATGGTAAACTAAATACTCCTCCGGTTCTGCCATTTAATATTGTAAGTGTCTCATTAAATGAATTAATGAAGTAATTAATCTTTTTTTTGAGTCATATATAAAATTTGAATCTAATTAGGGATTTTAGAAAGTTTTGTTTTTACAAAACTTTCTAAAGCTCTATTATGTATTTTCTAATCCGCCATGTAATAAATAGCATTAAAATATTTTCAGTGCTATTTAATATAACTATACAATTGTGAAATCCTTTACCCTATCATTGCAAAACGAGTTGGATAGTCAACTGCAATCCATTCGTTTAGAATCAGAAGATCCTATCAAAGCTGCAGAGCTTTCTATAAAAGTATTACTCTCTGCTATCTATAAACTTAAAAAGTTTACTATTCGATATAAGTTCAAAGATGAAGCAGAAGAAATTGAATTCTTTAAACACATAAAGCCGCAATTCATTTCTAGACTTATATACCATAACCACGTGTTCAACATAGAAACAAAGAAACCGCATGGAGGAGAGAAGATTGTAAAAAAATATTTTAATAGTGAATTAAATAAGCTTAGAAGACATTTTGACGACAACCTTGATTTGTACCGGTACTTCCGGACTAATAGCATTTACCTTGATCATAAATATTTTGTACGGAACAAATATGATATCAAGTTAGGTTTAGATACATTTCATTTTGAAGTAGATCATCACTTTGCTACTTCACATGATTTTAAAATAGCAAAGCTTATTGCCAATGATTTAATACAGGCGTACATTGAAGATGAATTAGCGAAATTATCATTCATGGAATCAAAAAATAAATATCTAGGACCTCAAACAAAGCTGAATTGGACTGCAACAAAAACATCACTTATTGAACTTATTTATGCTTTGCATGCACAAGGTGTTTTTGATAATGGTAAAACCGAGATAAAAGATATTGCTGCATATTTGGAATATGCATTTGATATTGACCTGGGAGATTACTACCGTACTTATCTTGAACTTCGTATGCGCAAGACCGGTAGGACAAAATTTATTGATACATTAAAGGAGGCTTTATCTAAGAGAATGGATGAACAGGAAGAAAAATAATTCTAAAATAAATTACCCAACTTGGGTTTAGCTTGGTAATTTATTCCAATTTGACATCATTCTTTTGTGCCGTACCAAAATTAATCAAACCCTATGGCAGTAGAAATTGTCACCAAAGAAGATCTGCAGGAATTCCGGCATTCCTTGTTAAATGATCTAAAAACAATCATCCACTCAAAACCCGGTAAACAAAAACAATGGCTAAAAAGTAACGAAGTAAGAAAATTACTGAAGGTATCTCCCGGCACATTACAAAACCTTCGTGTTAATGGCACACTAACTTTTACAAAGATCGGCAGTATTATCTACTACAGTTACGACGATATTGAAGCGTTACTTGAAGGCAACAAGAAATCTGCTATTGTAGAAGACACTCTTTTTGGCAAGCTCAAAAAAGGAGGTAATTAATGAACTACATAAAACACCTGGCCGGCTTCTTCGAGAGAGTAGCCGGCGATGAGCGTTTGAATCCAACTCACATAAGTATGTATGTTTCCTTGTTTCAGTTTTGGAATGCGAGCCGCTTTCAAAATCCAATTAGTATTTCGAGGAATGAACTCATGAGAGTCAGTAAAATCAGTGCAAAAGCTACTTATCATAAGTGCATGAGAGAACTAAATGATTTTGGCTATCTGCATTACAAGCCTTCGTACAATCCATTTAAGGGTAGTTTGGTTTACTTGTTCAATTTTCAGACTGCTACTGAACAAGCATTAGTAACAGGCCGTACTAAAAATGAAACAAGTGTTGAACAAGCGCAAGAGCCTTATATAAACAATTCAAACATTATAAACCAAACAGTAACAAACAAGGATAAGCAAGCGCAAAAAAATGATGTTCAAAATTTGGATAGGTTAGGCAAGAAAGAAAAAAGTTCCGCGAAAAAAGAAAGAAATGCTTTCGTTACTCCGCGGCTCAACCAGGTGCAGGAATATTTTGCTTCGCAAAAACATCCTGCAGTCGAAGCAGAAAAGTTTTTCAACTATTTCCAAAGCAATGGGTGGTTAGTAGGAGGGAGAACCAAAATGAAAGATTGGCAAGCTGCTGCAAGAAATTGGATACTAAATTCAAAAAAATTTACAACAAGTAAGCCCGTAAAACCAAGAGCCAAACATCTTCATGCAAGTACCAATAAAAACTATTCAGAGCCGCTATGATTATGCTGATGCCTGGCAATGGTTACAGCAGAAGGGTAACGAAGTGTATGGCAAGAAGTTCCAATTAGACGAAGACGATAAGCATGTCATTTATTTATTGTTGTGTTACTTTCTCCGGGATGATGTCGCTGCTACACAACTGGAAATAAATTTAGAAAAAGGAATATTACTAACAGGGCCGGTTGGTTGTGGAAAAACCACATTGATGAACTTAATGCGGCATGTTATACCCGGAGAACAAAGATTTATAATAAAATCATGCCGTGATATAAGCTTTGAATTTATTGAAGATGGCTTTGAAATAATACATAAATATGGTCGCGGAACACTTTATAAATACCAACCCAAAACATACTGTTTTGATGATCTTGGAACAGAAGGTAGTTTAAAGTATTATGGCAATGAATGTAATACGATGGCAGAAGTATTATTAACCAGGTATGATTTATTTGTCTCACAGCAGCTTGTAACACACCTTACAACTAATCTGTCAGCAAGTGAAATCGAACAGGTATATGGTAACCGTGTTAGAAGTAGATTACGTGAAATGTTTAATCTCATTTCATTTAATAATACTTCAGAAGATAAGAGAAAATAGGGTTGTTTTGACCTTATCTAATAACTATCAGATGATAGCCAGCAGCATACGCTATTATTAGATAAGTTCAAGAGATGGTAAATATCCCTGTATAATAGCATCTTAAGCAAATCAAGGTACCGGAGGTACATATAAAAATATTCATAGTGATTTAGGGTGCAAAAGGGGATAGAATGTGGCTCATTTCGCAGATAGGAACTTGCACAGCAGAATATCCTAATTTTGGCACGACATAGTTTCCTAATTTTCACACATTTAATTTCAGTTAGACAGCATTCTAGCAGTAATTGTTTTACTGCAGTAAAAGCTTATTTTAATCATTCTACTACATGTTTTATATAATTTTAATTTTTTTACTGCAAAGGATGTCTTTTTTATCAATTTTACTGCAACTGTAACTTTTGTATAATCTTAAATAATTGTGGCAAATAGTTTTATAACTGCAATGGATTAGGCTTAATATATGAGCCGATACATGCTCATATAGGCTCAAGCCATAGATAAAAAGTTATTTTTTGGATAGGTGAAGACATACGTCTATTTTTGGGTTAACAGTAACCTATGAGCACCCTATAATATTGAACTAACTACAATTCACCAAGACCAATGATTGATTCACTATCCGTAAAGAATATAGCGACTTTTGATGAGACAGGTATCCAAGTTACGAATCTTAAAAAGATAAACTTTATCTATGGCGCAAATGGTTGTGGAAAAACAACAATTACAAAAGTCGCAGATAATCCAATTAACACCCAATACTCTAATTGTTTAATTCTTTGGAAGAATGGAATAGCAATCAAAACATTAGTTTATAATAAAGACTTTAGGGACAAAAATTTTGGCAAAGGAAGTATTGATGGCGTTTTTACTTTGGGTCAAGCGACTAAAGAAGAAATTGAAGCCATCAAAAAAATGCAAAATGAACTTGCAGAAATAAAAGACAAAGGAATAAAGAAGAAAGAATCTTTAATAAAATTATCCAATGACAAACTATTGCTTGATAATGAATTTAAAGAGATAATTTGGACAGAAGTTTATAAAGAATATGAAAATAATTTTAAAGAGGCTTTTGTCGGCGTAATGAAAAAAGACTCTTTCAAATCAAAAATTCTTGACGAATTTACAAGTAACAAAGCAGCTCTTAAAACCTATGAAGAATTAAAAGATAAAGCAAAGACAATATTTGGAACAATACCTACTACTATTCCGGCAATCACAATAATTAACTTTGAGCGTTTAATTGAAATTGAGAACAGCAAAATTTGGCAAAAGAAAATTATTGGAAAAGCAGATGTAGAAATAGCCAAACTTATACAAAAATTAAATTTAAATGATTGGGTAAATGAAGGAAGAGCATATTTACAAGAAGATAAAACTTGTCCATTTTGTCAAGAGCAAACAATCACAAAAGAATTTAGAACCCAGTTAGAAAGTTATTTTGACGAATCGTTTACAACCGACACAAGTATTGTAAAGACACTTTCTGAAGAATACAATCGCCTTTCATTAAACCTTTCCAATATTTTACAACAAATTGAATTGACAGAAAAATCTAATACGGAAACTAAGTTAAATATTGAAACATTTTCAGCATATTTAAAGACAGTATCCAGCCAGTTTATTTCTAACAAAGAGTTACTAAATAATAAGACAAAAGAGCCAAGTAGAAGTATAGATTTAATTTCAATTAAAGAACAATTAGAAAATATTCAACAGTTAATAACAGATGCAAATACACTTATTAAGGAACATAATACTATTGTTACAAACTATACTACAGAAAGAAGTGATTTAATAAAGGCTATTTGGAAATATTTAGTGGAGGAAAACAAGCCGAAAATTACAACCTTCAACAAAAAAGCAGATGGTTTACAACGGGGAATTGATGCTTTGCAGAAGCAACATCAGGAATTACAAGCAAAGTATATTACACAAAATAAAAAAATAAAAGAAGCTAATAAAAATGTAACAAGTGTCCAGCCTTCAGTTGACGAAATTAATAGAACTCTTAAATCATATGGTTTTTTCAACTTTGAGATCGTACCTTCTACAACAGAGAAAAATCAATATCAAATTCATAGAGAAGATGGAACAATTGCTGAATCAACATTGTCGGAGGGCGAGATTACATTTATTACCTTTCTCTATTTCTTACAACTGTCAAAAGGAAGCACCTCACAAGAAACAATAACAGAGGAAAGAGTTTTAATTGTTGATGATCCTATTTCAAGTCTAGACAGTAATGTTTTGTTTGTGATAAGTTCATTAATTAAAGAAATTATCAAAGGAATAAAAAAAGATGATGGCAATATTAAACAGCTAATTCTTTTAACACACAATGTGTATTTTCATAAAGAAGTATCTTTTATTGACGGTAGAACATCAGAAAATGGAGATACATTTTATTGGATTTTGCGAAGGAATAAAAATGTTTCAGCAATCCAAGCTTACGAAATGAAAAACCCAATTCATAACTCCTATGAGTTATTATGGAATGAACTAAAAAATAGGAAAGATCTATCGGGGATCACAATTCAAAACACGATGCGTAGAATTATTGAAAATTATTTCAAAATTTTAGGTAAGTATGGTGATGACGATTTAATAAAACATTTTGATAATCATCAAGAACAGGAAATATGTAGGTCATTGATTTGTTGGATTAATGATGGCTCACACAGCATCCCTGACGACCTATTTGTAGAGCAAAACGATGCCATTATAGAAAAATACTTTGAAGTATTTAAGAAAATATTTGTTCAGATGGGACATCCTGAACATTACAAAATGATGATGAATGAACATTGACGACAGTGGAGCTGGACGTTGAAGTTTCGACTATTGTATTGTTGAATTTTGGTTCGAGTTTAGTTACCTGCTATTATAAAACCCACTATATGGATAGAGTAAAAATTTTTATAGGTTCCTCAACAGAAGGACTTGATGTTGCTTATGCGATTCAGCAAAATCTTGAACACAATGCAGAAGTTACTATTTGGACACAAGGTATTTTTCAATTATCAATGCCAATAATTACATCTTTGTTAAATCAACTCGACGTCTTTGACTTTGCCATTTTTATTTTTTCCCCTGACGATATCATAAAACTAAGAGGTGCAGAATTCACCTCAATTAGAGATAATGTTATTTTTGAGACTGGATTATTTGCAGGAAAACTTGGTATTGAGAGAGTCTATTTCGTTAAGCCAAGAGGACAACAGCAAAATATACATTTGCCTACTGATTTACTTGGGGTAATCGCGGGTGAATATGAAGTAAGAAGTGACAATAATCTTTGCGCAGCTACAGGAGTTTTTTCTAATCAAGTCAGACAACGTATACAACAATTAGGAAAGTTTAATCACACAAAAGTAGGCAAAATTAATCCCATAGAAAATTACGAGAATGACTTAGCTATTCTCTTTACATATATGGAAGACAAAGGATGGACAACTATGAGTTTTGAAAAAATACAATCAAATGTACATCCCAAATTGACAGAAGAATATTTAATGAAACTTATGGACATATATCCAAAGGCAATACGTCGTAGCAAGCTTAGTGAAGGGGTTTATGGAATTAAATGGCTTTCAAAAAAAGAATAATAGAAGTCAAATGGGATTTTATGTAAGTGGGCTTTGACGAATAAAAAGCGACAAAACACTTTAATGAAATATGATAACTTGACGGTTATAAAAGAAAATTATGGTTTTGACAAGAGATGAGAAACGCATCGAGGATTAAAATAGAAATTTTTCTTTTCGTCACGTTTCAAGTATCTAATCAATTGGTTATAATTCAACAAAACGTATAAAATCAAAACTATAACCGCACATGGCAAAGTTTCTTGACACGACTGGAGTTTCGTATCATCTCCAGCAACTTATTAACAAAGCGAATGAAAAACTTGTAATTATAAGTCCTTATTTGAAGATTAATGATCGCATCAAACAATCTTTGGAAGATAAGAACAGAATGAAAATTGATATACGAGTTGTTTATGGCAAAAATGATCTTCAGCCTGAAGAAAATAATTGGTTAAAATCAATGACAAGTATACGCTCAAGTTTCTGTAAAGACTTGCATGCAAAGTGTTATTTGAACGAAAATGAAGCAATACTTACTTCTATGAACTTATATGAGTTTTCGCAAGTAAACAATAATGAAATGGGAATTCATGTTGACAAAGCAACAGACCCTGAACTTTATAAAGACATCTATGAAGAGGCACATCGTTTAATTAGAATTAGTGATGAAATTGTTGTCTCAGTTGAAAAGGCACTAAATAAAGAAAAGTTAACATCTACGCCGGATACAAAATCAATTGGTGATAAAAGGAACGGCTATTGCATTAGGACAGGTGTTGAAATTCCTTTTAGCGTAGAAAAACCAATGAGTTATGATGCATTCAAATCTTGGAACAAATATGGCGACCCAGAATATCCCGAAAAATTCTGCCATTTTTCAGGTGAACCTTCCGATGGAGATACGAGTGTAAGCCGACCAATCTTAAAAAAAAATTGGAAAAAAGCAAAAGAATTACATAGGCTTTAAAACAGTATCTAGGTTAAACGATTATACCAAAGATGATATAAGTTATGTTAAATTTAGTTATTTTAGACTCCTATTTGACCTTATCGGATAGAT
>DATHNB010000064.1:0-4250 GCA_035486495.1 Ferruginibacter sp.
TTTGGAGTTTATTACCAATCCGCCAAATTCCCCAATTAAATTTACTTGCGTAGGTGATGATGTAAGCAGTATTACCCCTAAACTTAATGACCCAACTAAATTCAATTATAAACCGTCGGGCGCCGCACAGCCAAAGGTTACAATTGCCGCAGCATTGGCAAGCAACCCGGCAATAACTGCAAATTTTGATATTATAGTAAGTTAAAAATAAAATAAAAAACGGGAAAGCCGAAAACCGAAAAGAGAGTAGGCAGAAAATTTAAAACTAAAAATTATGTTTGGTTCAACTACACTTGATATTGTAACAGGATTAATTTTTATTTACCTCCTTTACAGTTTACTTGCAACAACAATACAGGAGGGGATAGCTACCATGTTACGTTTGCGTGCAAAAACACTGGAAGAAGGTATAAAAAGAATGTTAAATGATTCTAAAACGGGTCAGTTTGCCACTACTTTTCTTACTCATACCTTAATTAAGTATATGGGAAAGGATAACGAAAAAACACCTTCCTATATTACTTCCCCGAATTTTTCGCTCGTACTAACCGAAGTATTGAAAGAGGCTCAAACAGGAGTTGACGATGTGGAAAAAATTAATAATTTTTTTGAAAATAATAAGAATAATGCAACAGGTAACAATAAAGGTATAGAACCAGATACCCTTAAGACATTAAAAATTTTCTGGGATAATGCCGATCATAAAATTGATATATTCAAAACCAATATTGAAAAATGGTATGATGACACTATGGACAGAGTATCGGGATGGTACAAGCGCAAAACCCAGAGAATCTTACTGATTATAGGGTTGCTTCTAGCCATAATTTTTAACATTGACAGCATTAAAATTGTAAAAAAACTTTCGATTGATAAAGATGCCAGGAATGGTTTGGTTAATATGGCAGTTAAATATAATAAATCACATAAAACATTGCCAACCGAAACGGACATGAAAACAAAAGCCGGAGTTGATTCTAAAGACACATTATTTTTTAGGGTTGATTCTACTCTTAATGCAGAATTACAAGGAACTAATAGCCTATTAGGATTGGGCAAGTCATGGAAAATATTTTGTGATAAGGACTATTGTTGGGGACTTGCCATTCTAGGCTGGTTTATAACTGCACTTGCTATTTCTCTTGGGGCTCCATTTTGGTTTGATTTGCTGCAAAAGGTTATAAGCCTCCGCGGAACTGGCGATACACCTGAAGAAACGGAAAAGAAAAAAGCCGCTTTAACCAAACCTAATTAATATAACAAACGGGCAAGCTGAAAACCGGAAAGAGAGTAGGCGAAAATTTTAATAAATACAAATAAGTATGTCAAACATAACAGTAAACCCAGCAAATGGACCAATCACTGTAACAGTTACAGTCACTTCTTTACAGGTAGTAGGAATTGGCATATCCGTTATTATGCCTGATGGTAACACTGAAACAGAAAGCTATATTACCGATTCGAAAGCCAATAATCCTTATAATAAAGTGTTAACCCTAGCCCCTGGGAGTTGTAGTGGTTATTATGTGGTGGGCTCATATACAATTATTGATCCGATAGGCGCTGGAAATCCTTACACTATTGTAATGTCGCTTCAGCAGCTAGGAGTAGCCTTGTTGCCAAATATTACCTTAACAGGAACTTCAGCTGCCGGTAAAGTTAATAGGACTGGAACATTTAAAATCAACTAACCATGAAAAAATTAATTTCAACTATTTTTGTATTTAATTTCTTTATTGCATCTCTTTTAGGACAAAAGCTTGATACCGCAGGCTGGGCAAACTTAGATTATACAGTTCCTCAATCACCAGCATTTAAAATTTTGGGATCTTCCCCAAGTAACATTATCCAACCTACATCATTAAAAAGCATTGCTTTAAATGTAGGTGATTATTTAATTACTAATGGAAGCGTAATCCCTAAGAATTTTGCCGTTGAAATCAATCCCATGCTCCTAAACAATACTCTTTCTCTTAACTCATATCAAAAGTGTCCTATACTTTATAGATGGAGTTTATCATTTGGCACGACTGCAAATAGCAAAGGCTCATATGACATTGCAGAAGGTTTAAGGATAACTCTTTGGGATAAAACAGATTTACGGACAGATAAGGCATTTATAGATACAATGGCAAAATTTGCTGATGACGCAGTTAATGCATTTGTGAAAGCCAAAAAGATATATGCAAATGCTTACAAAACTACATTTATAGATGTCGGTGATAAGTATGACAAACCAGATGTAAACGTTAAAAAATCTGTCGATAGCATTGTCAATTTACTTTTACATAAGGATGCTGATCAATACATTATCAATACAAGAAATACTTTTAAGCAAAATAATTGGAATAAGTCTATTGTTCAACTAGGTGTTGCTGGTCTTCAATCTTCACTAGATTCCCTAGCTAAAAATATAACAGCCACAACTAAATATGCTGGGTGGTTATCAGGAGGATTCCCAATATGCACGAATGGCCAATTACTAATCGGGGTAAAGGCTGAAAGACAAGACTCAAATATGGTATGGATAAATAATGGTTCTGGAGCAATAAGATTCTACTATGGTGAGAACAATATTAAAGGCTATGCTCAAAGTCAGATTACGTGGATAAATACTATTCCTTCAATTACTACAAGTTTAGGATGCGATTATAATTTATCTAACGGTATTTGGATTGATGTTGCTGTTAACCTTGTTACAGACCAGTATGGAAATACCATTATTAAACCATCCTTCAATTTCAATTTCGGCACCCCCGAGAAAAAGAAGACCTAATTTACTATTCGGTTAAAATGAGTCCGGGCCGATTTCTTCCCGGACTCTTTCCCCCCTTCACCCTATCTTCATTTAATAGTTCCTTCTTTACCCCTCTGTTAATTCAGTGTGGTTTATGGCGGATGAAATAAGCGATAGCGATTTATTGGAGATGTTCCGGGTGGAGAGTAGCCGGAACCAGGCTTTTCACTTCCTTGTGAATAAGTACCAGAAAAGGATCTACTGGCAAGTTCGCCGCATTATCATTGACCATGATGATGCCAATGATGTGGTTCAGAATGTGTTTATTAAAGTATGGAAGAACCTGGGCAATTTTAAAGAGGCCTCCAGCCTGTATACCTGGCTTTACCGCATAGCCACCAACGAATCACTCACTTTTATAAAGCAAAAAAGGGCCAATATGTATGTGCCGTTTGATACCGTTTCGCATTCCCTGTCGCGCAAACTGGAGGATGACAGCTACTTCAGTGGCGATGCTATTCAAAAAAAATTGCAAAAAGCCATACTCACACTACCCGATAAACAACGTATAGTATTCAATATGAAGTATTACGACAATATAAAATATGAAAAAATGTCTGAAATGCTCGATACTTCGGTAGGGGCATTAAAGGCATCGTATCACCATGCGGTGAAGAAAATAGAAGCATTTTTGAAAAATAATTAAACTTAGTTACCTTAGAGCCGTCAAAAGAGCGTTATGAGCAAGAAACAGGACATATTTGAAGACGAAGAGTCGCTTAAAAAGAACTCACCTTTACTGCATTCCATATCCAGGGAAAATCCTTTCTCGGTACCTGAAGGTTATTTTGATAGTCTGTCTTCAGAAATAATTGAAAAATGCAGGCAGGAAGTTCAGCCCAAAAAATGGGGTGAGGGATTTTTTACCACTTTGTTAGGATACAAATGGAAGCTATTAACGGTTACCGGCTGTGCAGCTGTAATCTGTTTTTTTACACTCAGGTTGAATAACCGTCCCGCATCTTATGAAGCAATGGCTCAAGCCATCCCTGATAGTTTAATTGTGCAGCACCTTGATAATAACATCACCTATATAAGCGAATCGAGCCTGGAAGATCTGGATGAGCCTGAAAGTGGCATTTCTTCTGTTAAAAGCGTATCTGATTCAACCAATACCGACCAGGAAATTATCGCCTATTTAATAGATAACAATGTAAATGTTTCTGATATTGAAAATGAATAATATAATGAGAACAAAATATATTTTACACTTCTCCCTGTTTTTATTAATGCTTCTTCCTTTCTTTTCTTACGCCCAGGATAAGCAGGACCGGAAGGACCGTGTTGAAACGATGCACATAGCATACCTTTCCGATAAATTAAATTTAACTTCTGCCGAAGCGGAGAAATTCTGGCCCATATATAACCAGTATAAAGCAGATCAGGATGCGCTCAGAAAGCAACGGCAGAATGACATACAAGCCGTTAAAAAGGCCGATGGAATTGATAACAT
>DATHNB010000065.1:0-15904 GCA_035486495.1 Ferruginibacter sp.
GTGGTTTCTTCTCGCCAGCGCAGGGTGCCTAATAATGCCATTACCAATGCTTCTTTATATTGCACCAATCTTTCGTCGGGTACCACCACTTCGATTTGTTTTTCGCTTAATATTGTTTTTAATCTTTCGATCAGATAACTATTCAATGTGCCGCCGCCTGTAACAAATAACTGAGCGTTGGAAAGTGTGATTTCCTTGAATAATGCATCCTTAATTTGTATGGCAATATGTTCAACGTACGTGCATAAAGCATCTTTAATCGAGATGTCGGCCTTTTTTATTAATGGATAAACAGTATCAATACCAAAACTATTGGCTAGCGATTTTGGAAAAGCTTGTTGATAATATGGTAATGTATTCAGTTGTTGTAAAAGTGATTCATTTACTTTTCCTGAAGCTGCAATTTTTCCACTTTCATCGTGTTCCATATTCATTTCTTCAGCAAACATGTTCAGTATTCTGTTTGCAGGACATACATCAAAAGCAATATATTTCCCCTGATTATTAACAGAGATGTTTGCGATGCCGCCAATATTTAAAAAATAATGGTACTCAGGAAATAATAATTTTTGACCAATAGGCACGATTGGCGCACCTTGTCCGCCGAAGGCGATATCTAAAGAGCGAAGATCACTTACTACTGGCAATTGTGTTTCGGCGGCAATAGCTGAGCCATCACCAATTTGCGCTGTCATTTTTTGTTTGGGCAGATGAAAAGTGGTATGGCCGTGAGATGCGATGAGATCTACTTTATGTTGCAACCCATTTTCATTAATAAAATGGTTTATTTTTTCGCCAATAAAATGTCCGTAAGCAGTATGTAATAATTGATAATCTAAGCCCGAAAGATGAATGGCGGTAGTTAATTTTTGTTTCCATTCGGCAGTGTAATCAACACATTCTGCAGCCAGTATTTCGTAGCTCCATTTTCCACCTGTTTCGTGAAGATGCACGTAGGCAATATCCAATCCGTCAACTGAGCTTCCACTCATAATACCAATTACTTTGTAAACCATATATCATAATTCAGGTAGCAAATATAGAATCATTTGAATCTTGAACTAACGATCAGCTCTTTATTATCTTTTGAATAGACATAAAAACCTTCGCCCGTTTTAACGCCCAGTGTTTTTGCAGCAACCATATTTATTAAAAGTGCAGCGGGCGTGTATTTAATATTATCAAATCCATCGTGCAATACAAACATAATATTCAGACAAACATCTAATCCAATAAAATCAGCCAATTGTAATGGTCCCATGGGGTGCGACATGCCGAGTTTCATGATGGTATCAATTTCTTCTACGCCAGACACGCCTTCTTCCAAAGCAAGGATAGCTTCATTTATCATCGGCATTAAAATACGATTGGTAATAAAGCCCGGATAATCATTTACAACGCAGGGAATTTTATCCAATTGCTTACTCAATGCAACAATAGTGTCAGCTGTTTCTTTTCTTGTTTCGCGGCCTTTGATCACTTCTACCAATTTCATTACCGGAACAGGATTCATAAAATGCATACCGATTACCAGTTCCGGCCTTTTCGTTACGCTTGCAATTTCTGTAATGGAGATAGATGAAGTGTTGGTTGCTAAAATGCATCCAGTAGGTGCATCATCATCTAATTGTTTAAATATTTTTAATTTGATCTCACGATTTTCTGTTGCCGCTTCAATAACTAAAGATGCATTTTTTACGCCTGCGGCGATATCATTTGAGAATATGATATTATTTAATGTTGATTGTTTTTGCGCTTCTGTAATAGTCTGTTTAGCAACTTGCCGATCGAGGTTTTTTGTGATGATAGCTTTAGCCTTTTCTAACTGATCTGTATTTACATCTACCAGGATTACTTTAAAACCGTATTGTGCAAATACGTGCGCAATACCATTGCCCATTGTGCCTGCACCGATGACTGAAATATTTTGTACCATTCAACGAGATCTTGTTTGTATAAAAATAAACAAAGCCCGGCTAATATAACCGGGCTTTGTTGTTTAGTTAGAGAAGTATTTTAACGATGGTGTCCAAAACCTCCACCTCTGCCGCCGTTAAAGCCTCTTCCTCCACCAAAACCTCTATCTCCACCAAAAGATCTTCCTCTATCAAAGCCTCTGTTGTATGCAACAACTCCTCTGTAATTATTTCTATATCCAATTACAGGGCCGGTGTGAAAACGATTGTTGTACCCGAAATAATTTGCTCTGTGAAACCCGTTATCTAACCAAACTTGCGGACCTCTGTGGTAAACCATAAATCTTGGTAAACCTCCTAATCTAATATTATAAGGTAAAACATTTACGGTTAACCAGGTAGAACCGTTGTTATACATATAATCGTTATAAGTTGGATCATAATATACATTGGCATCAGGGTAATAATAATAACCTTGCTGATTAGCATATTGAACCGGTTGTTGGGGCTGTTGCACAGGTGGAGCTTGTTGGGTATATTGCTGACCTTGTTGAATCGGTTGATTTTGCTGAATGTACTGCTGGTTTTGTTGTTGATCTTGTTGTGCAGGATCGTTTTGTTGCATGTAATGATCCTGATAAGTAGATTGTGCTTGCGCAGGTTGGCTGTACCCTGTATTATCATTATTAGTTTGTGCACTAACTGTGGCAATTGAAGCAAAAATTATTGTCGCACTTAAAATAACTTTTGTTGTATAGTTCCTTTTCATTTTACATAAATTTTGTTACGCTTATATAGAATGAAATACGTTTTACTTGTTTACTAAAGGATTGTTAAAGCCATTATAGAAAAAAACTAATAGTTACTTATTAATAGCAGCATCAGCTAAAAAGTCTTTAATGCCCAATACAATTTTATCAGCCATTTTTTGTTGAAAACCATCATCTAAAATTTTTGCCTCTTCATCGGGGTTACTAAGGAAAAGCATTTCGACAAGTGCATTGGGGTATTCAGTAGGACTATTCAGCATAAAATTAAACGCGCCCGTATTCCCATATCCTTTTAAACCTAACTCTTGTATGCGTTTATAAATATCTAAACTTAGATCACGAAATCCAGGATATCTATAATAAGTACTTACGCCTCCAGTATGCAAAGGGTCATCTGATGAATTCAAATGTAGGCTTATTAATAGGTCGGGTACACTGTCTCTATAAAAAGTTACTCTATCCAGGTTATCAACAAATTTTTCTGTAGTTCTTGTCATTATGACTTTTGCACCAGCTGCAGTTAAAGTTTTTTGCAATTTTAAAGCAACCGCTAATGTCATATCTTTTTCGTACACTCCTGTTGCGCCAACAGCTCCATTATTAGTTCCACCATGACCGGCATCGATAGCTATGGTTAAATTTTTGAGTGTCAGATTTTCGGGCTGACGCTTTATTTTTATGATAAGATTATTGCCGCTGTAATGGAGTTCATACCCCCATTGTTGTGAATGGGTTAACTCAATTGTTATGCGAAAAATGCCATCAGCTATTTGCTCGTAAGAAATGTTTCTTATTTCTTTCGCACTTTGCAATTGTGTTATCCAGTTGGTATTATTAGTAGCTCCAAAAATATCTACTACAATTTTTGATGGATCGATCAATTGAAAAGATTGATAAGGTAATCTTGTAAATAACCCGACTTTTACATAATCAAAATGATCATCTCCGTAAACAGTTATTTTATCTGTTAGTGATTCAGGAGTAGACGTTCCTTTTGGCATTAAAGTAACGAGATTGTCGGGAATATAGGCTGTGCGCGAACTTGCCAAACGGACTTTGTAATGTGAGCCTACTTTACCTATCACCTTTAATTGTATCAGGCTATCAATATAGCCGATCTTTGATCCGCCTAATCTGTCTTCACCCAATCCATATTCAAGATGGGCTAATCTTCCTTTTGTAATTGCCACATCCGAATCTGAAGCAGTTAAGATCGAAAAATTATTTTTGGTTTCTTTGGTTATTCTTTTTCCTTTTTTGTCTATTACAGTAATAGTAATTTTGGTTGGAGAAAAACTATCCGATTCATTGATAATATATTCACCCTGATAAATGCCAGGTATTCCTTTGGTTTGATTTGCCGGCATTTCATATAGCATAACATTATCCCATGCCGTTACTTTGCAATTAGGTAAAGCTTTTACGCGAAAATCTATTTTGTCACCTGTCTGCAATACTAGGTCTCCTTCGGGAAAGGTTTCGATGCTTTCTATGCCAAGAGTTTTCACCGTATCTGCGGGTTTAGGTAGAGTGTAATTGTAACGTATGTTCTTGGCAAAAGAGCTATCATGGCCGTCAGAAGCTGTAATGCTGAAGGTTGTATCACCTGGCAATAAAATCAGTTCATCAACAAAAGCACCTGTTGAATATACTTTTATATCTTTTTGATTGATGATAATAGTACATTTTTTACAAGTGCTGCCGATAATATTTTGTTTAGCAGATCTAACACTATTGTTTTCTTTAAAAGGTTGTACCAGATGTATAAATATTTTGCTGGTGTCCTGGCTGTAAGCCTTGCAACAAAATAAAAGCACTAAACAGGTTATAAGTACTCGCATAAATGATCAAAAATATTGGGTGGAAGATTACAGTGTAATGATATTCTTTAACACTAAAAGTATCACATTTATTTTAACTTGCAGTGTGAATGATAAGCCAATTATATTATTTGATGGGGTTTGTAACCTCTGCAATGGCGCCGTTCAATTTGTTATTAAACATGACCACACCGGTAAATTTTTATTTACTTCTTTGCAAAGTATAGCGGGTCAAAAATTGTTGCAACAATTTAATATTCCATCAGATAATTTCAATTCATTTGTTCTATTGCAAAATGATAAGGTATTCACAAAATCAACAGCTGCATTAAAAGTAGCAAAGCAATTGAGTAGTGGTTGGAAATTATTGTATAGCTTCATTATTGTACCTTCTTTTATTCGCAATGCAATATATAAAGTGATTGCTACCAATCGTTACAAATGGTTTGGGAAACAGGATGTTTGCATGATACCAACACCTGCATTGCAAAACAGATTTTTATCGTAAATAAATATTAATATGGCGAACAAAAAAACATTAGTGATTGGTGCTTCGGAAAATCCTGAACGATACAGCCATCTAGCGGTACAAAAATTAATTGAGCATGAGCAGCCTGTTATTGCGCTAGGAATTAAAAAAGGAACCATCAATAATGTTCCAATTGAAACAGAAAGAAAACAATGGGAAGATATCGATACAGTAACGCTTTATTTAAATCCTGCTATTCAAAAAGATTATTATGAATATATACTCTCGCTTCATCCTAAGCGTATCATATTTAATCCTGGAACAGAAAATGACGAACTGTACGATCTTGCCAAACAAAATGGAATTGAAGCTAAAGAGGCCTGCACATTAGTTCTGCTCAGCACGGGCCAGTATTAAAGACAATAATTTCATAACATTTTAGCGGAGAAAATTCGTTGTATGCATTTGTTTTCTACGTAACTTTAGAAAACCCCACTTATATGCTTTGGAGAAAATTCAATGGAGATCCCATTCAGCTTCCCATTAAAGAAGCAGTAGAACAGGCAATAATCCGAGAAACGAAAGCCGGAAATCATTTAAAAGTTTGTATTGGAACTGACAGTCAGGTAAAAGGCAAGGAAACAGAGTTTGCAACTGTAATTGTTTTTTTACGTGAAGGCCATGGCGGATTTATGTTCATGCACAATGAAAAAACATTGTTGAAGTATGGCATTAAAGAACGCATGTTGGTAGAGGTTGCCAAAAGTATTGAAATTGCTTATGAGCTCTGCAACCTGTTTACATTGTATAATGTAGATATGGAGGTACATGTAGACATTAATACCAACCCGCAATTTAAAAGTAACGAAGCCTTGCGTGAAGCCATGGGCTACATACTGGGTATGGGTTTTGCTTTTAAAGCTAAGCCGGAAGCTTTTGCCAGCAGCAGCTGCGCAAATAAGCTTGTAAACTAACTGAAGTTTACATTTGATCTGCGCTGAGTTCGTAATTGAAAAATTACGGACAGTGAAATTGACTCCTCATTATTTCTTATTCTTCGCTGTTTTTTTCTGCGATCAGGTCCAGAATTTTATCCTTTCCTAGTCTTTTTGTTGAGCTTGATACAAAATGCTGTGGTAAAAACTGCCATGTTTTTTTTAGTGTATTTAAAAAAGCTTTTACATTTTTAGCAACAATAGCTTGTGTTTCTTTATCCGCTTTTGTAAATACCAACGCAAATGGAACCTGCCATTTATCTAGCTGATTTAAAAATTCAAGATCAATTTTTTGAGGAGAATGGCGTGAGTCTATTAATACAAAAACCATGGTTAGGTTCGGTCTCTTTCTTAAATAATTTTCTATCATTTGTTCCCAACGACGACGTGCCGTCTGGCTAACTTTGGCAAATCCATAACCAGGCAGATCGACCAAATACCATTCATGATTAATTATAAAATGATTGATCATTTGTGTCTTGCCGGGGGCAGATGAAATTTTAGCCAGTTTTTCATTGCTGCATAGCATATTGATCAGCGAAGATTTACCCACATTACTTCTACCTATAAATGCATATTCCTTTTTATCCGGATCGGGGCAGAGCTCGAAGTTTGGACTGCTGATAATATATTTGGCTGACTTGATCTGCATGGAGCAAAGATAATGGAATGTACGATGTTTGATGTACGACGTACGATGTTGATTGAATATGTATATTGTTATTTTAACTTTTAGAATAGGTAATGAATTATACGATAACATAACATCGTACGTCGTACATCAAACATCGTACATTTATCTTATGTATCTTTGCGGAGATGACTCAGTTTGCACACGACAATGTGGTTCCATATAAAAACTCTGACCAGGGTAAAAAGCAGCAGGTTGCAGCTATGTTTGATGACATTGCCGTACGCTATGATTTTTTGAACCGCTTTTTAAGTGCAGGTATAGATATCACATGGCGAAAGAAAGCATTGCGTGAATTAACAAGTCTGAAACCAAAAAAAATATTAGATGTTGCTACTGGTACAGCAGATGTGGCTATAATGGCATCTAACATATTGAAACCTGAAAAAATCATCGGCATAGATATTAGTGATGGTATGCTGGAGATCGGCAGAAATAAAATAGCAAAGCTTAATCTGGGTGGTACAATTGAATTATTAAATGGAGATAGTGCATCGATACCTTTCGCCGATAATAGTTTTGACGCAGTAACGGTTGCTTTTGGCGTACGAAATTTTGAATATTTGGAACGCGGTTTAAACGAAATAAAAAGAGTATTAAAGCCGGGTGGAAAATTAGTTGTGCTGGAATTTAGTAAACCAAAAGTAGCAGGTGTAAAATGGTTTTATAATTTATACATGAAAATAGTAGCGCCGAATATGGGCAAGCTTTTTTCAAAAAACCGTAACGCTTATAAATACCTTGATGAATCGATAAAAAAATTCCCCGAAGGAAGAAATTTTATCAATATTCTTGATGAGATCGGGTACAAGAAAACTTATTATAAACCCCTGAGTTTAGGAATATGCAGCATCTATTGCGGAGAAAAATAATATACATCAGCATCATACTGATTATTCCATTTGTGGGATTTTCGCAGTTCAGGTATAGCCCTAACCTGGAGGATCATGATGAAAAGCCGATCCGTTTTGGTATAAATCTTGGTTACAATCAATCACATTTCAATTTTACACATTCTAAAGAATTTCTTACACAGCTTACTGGCCCTAATGATAGCGTGTTAGACATTGAAAGTATAAATAGCGTCGGTTTAAATCTTGCGTGGCTGGTTAACTTTAATATTAGTCCGCATTTTAATATTCGTACATATCCTATTGATCTCACGTTTGCTGAAAGGGTTTTTGAATATACATTATCGCAACCAAATGATTCATTAGGTGAAACGCGTATTACTGATAAGAGGATACAATCAATAGTATTAAGCTTGCCAGTTCAGTTGCAATTTTGCAGTGACCGTATTGATAATTTAAAAGTATTTACCATTGTTGGCGGCAGAATAGATTATGATCTTACATCAAATAGCGGAGATGTAAATAGTGGCCAAACGGTTACTTTAAAGAAGTTGAATTATAGCGTTGAAGGTGGTGTAGGATTTCATTTTTACTTTCCTTACTTTGTATTAACACCAGAATTAAAATTAGGTTGGGGACTTTCTAACTTACAAGATAAGGATAACAGTACCAAATATTCTAACACGATTGATAAGATATATTCAAGGATGATCTCTTTTTCTTTAACGGTAGAATAATTGCTTAATAATCATACTGTCGCTTACGAATATTCCATCTAATACCCACAGTTACCATAGTTGTATTACTTGAATTTGTTGGCTCATTTGCAATTGTATATTTTCTTGCCTGCAACAATCCATCAAAAAATAAATTTTCTCTTATTTCATAAGATATTTGCAGTGATGTATTTAGACAAGTAGCTTTTCTACCGCTTCCAACTTTGTAACCGCCATCACCTGTGCGGTCATTGTAATTTATGAGCGGGTTGCTTCCATAATCTCTTCCATCTAAACTATCCAATCCTTGAAAATAATAAATGGCTTTGCCGGTAATATACCATTTTGGTGTAGGCTGATATTTTACTATACCAATAAATTCCTGAAAGTTGGCACCTAAAGGATGTGCCAGTGGTTGATTGTAGTTTGTATAATTTGAAATGTCGTTATCGTGTGCGTAGGTAAATGGTCGTACTCTGTTGTCTTCAACTTGCAGATCTAAATTGTGAATACCAAAAGCATCGATATACTTTACACCAAGTTGGTAAGCAAATTTATTACCCCACCAACCGGTGTCCGCTTTGATTTCTGATAAAACAAATTCATCTAGCAAAAATTGTCCGTAAAATTGAAGATGATGAGCTGCATTGGCCTTAAAATCGGCGCCTACCTGTGCTTTATCTGGACTACCTACTGTACCTTCTACAGATCTATAAAATATGATTGGGTTAAGGTATTCAAAATCAAAGTGATCTTCTCTGCCAAAAATTATGCCTTCAAACAAACCAATATTGGCCCATTTGGTAACGTTCATGCTTAAAGTATGCATGGCGGCATATTTTCTACCCAATAAAGTATCACCTACTTTGTCAAACTGAGGAATTAGTTCCATGAACAAGTTTTGGTATTCAAACTTCCAGATCTTGGTATTCAATTTTAGAAATAGATAACTAGCACCATCATCGCCTAAAAATAAACTGCGGTAGCCATCACCAATAAAATTTTTATCGTAGCCAAATTGTATATTAATATATTTTGCTTCGTTGAAAGTAAAAGAACCTCGTGCATCAAAATAATCATAAGCAGTAGTATCATTCTTAAAAAGCTTTGCGAATTCAACTCCTGGCACTACAATATTTCTGCCTCCCCTGTAAACCGATTTTGTATAATAACCAGGTCCTCGTTCCTGGTTATCAGACATGGTTGCATAAAATCCTATTTTATGATCGATCATACCTCTAACACTAACACCTCTTGTATTGATAAATAATGTTTTGGGATCAGCGCCTGTACCCGATTCTTTACCTCCATTAAAATCTATCACAGGGTTTACAACTAAAAAAAAGTCTTTAACGTTTACTTCTAAAAGGTTTGGTTTGGTTATGTAGAAAGATTTTAAGATCGGTCGCCTGCTCATAAATGAAGCTTTTGATCCTGTTACCCATTCGCTGTTGTTCATCAATAAGCTATTCATATCGTACGCATCTACTTTTGATAGTTTAAGATGATTGCTATGCATATATTTATTTACGGCTGCAATTGAATCTGCCAGACTTAAGCCTGTACCTATGGTGGCGGATGGATATTTATAACTTTGATCAATGCTATCTATAAATTCAGTTTCTGCCACAATATTTTGGCGACTGTATGGTTTGATCGTTGAGAAATTAATATCAGTGTTATTACCTTGTTTAATTTCTAGTCTATCCATAAAATGATATCCTTTATCTCCTTCGGGCAAATAAGTAGATTGTGCCATTGCTGTAAATGGACAAATAAAAACAAGCAGTTTGAAAAAGCTTTTTATAATTTGCATATAAATTGGTTATAAAGACAATATGTTAATTTTCAAGATATGCAAAAATACCTCTTTAAGAACATACAGATCGTAAATGAAGGAAAGATCCAGGTGCTGGATCTATTGACAAATGGTGAAAGAATTGAAAAGATCGATCCGCAGATCACCATAAAAGAAAAAGTAACAGAGATCAACGGTGAAGGAAAGATGCTATTACCTGGGGCTATTGATGACCAGGTGCATTTTAGAGAACCCGGATTAACGCACAAAGCAACGATATATACAGAAAGTAAAGCCGCTGTGGCAGGAGGCGTTACCAGTTTTATGGAAATGCCCAACACAATACCTAATGCATTAACGATCGATCTGTTGGAAGATAAATATAAAATTGGTGCACAAACTTCTTTGGCTAACTATTCTTTTTTTATGGGCGTTAGTAATAATAATTCGGAAGAAGTTCTTAAAATAAACAATAAAAAACAGGATGTGCCGGGCGTAAAAATTTTCATGGGTTCTAGTACAGGGAATATGCTGGTAGATAATTATGGCACATTAGAAAAAATATTTCGCGAAAGCGAAGTATTAATTGCCACGCATTGCGAGGATGAAAAAATAATCAGGGATAATTACGAAAGATTAAAAAAAGAAAAAGGTGTATTATCTGCTGCTGATCATCCCATTATAAGAGATGCAGATGCTTGCTTTGAATCATCACTTGCTGCCATTCAGCTCGCAAAAAAGTTTAATAGCAGGTTGCATATTCTTCACATCAGTACAGAAAAAGAAATACAGCTTTTCGGAAACATGTTGCCATTGAAAGAAAAGAGAATTACTTCGGAGGTATGTGTGCATCATTTACATTTTACTGCTGATGATTATGCACGATTAGGTTACCAGATAAAATGTAATCCTGCGATAAAAGCATCTAGCAATAAAGAAGCATTGTGGAAAGCATTACTGGATGATCGATTAGATGTAATTGCTACAGATCATGCGCCACACACATGGGAAGAAAAACAAGGAGATTACGAACATGCACATTCAGGTTTACCGTTGGTGCAGCATTCATTATTATTGATGTTGCATTATCATCAGCAAGAGAAAATTTCTATTGAAAAAATAGTGCAGAAAATGAGTCATGCTGTTGCCGATTGTTTTAATATAAAAGATAGGGGTTATATCCGCGAAGGCTATTTTGCAGACCTGGTTGTAATTGATCCCAAAAAACAGATAACAGTCAGCAAAGAAAATATTCTATACAAATGTGGCTGGAGCCCGATGGAAGGTTTCACATTTCCAAGTTCAATTGTTAATACATTCGTAAATGGCAACATGGTTTATGGAAATGGTGTATGGGATGAATCTAATAAAGGACAAAGATTGATATTTAATAGGTAATATTTTATATTGAATATTGTCGGACTGCTTTCAAATATTACATCTTCAATATTAAATATCAATGGAGATAGATAAAATAACATTAGATGATCTTTCTGTCTTCAGTGAAGAAGATCTCTCTGTTTTTAATAAATTGGATTGTACACGTACAACTAACGGCAGGGCTCAACTGCGTATTAATTTCAATACACCATTAAATACAATTGAAGCTATACGAGGAGTTCAACAAACGATCAAAACAATAATTGCAGATCAACAGTTATGGCCATTACAGATCAGTAATGGAACATTAATGGTAATTGAAAAATTTTATCTGGCTACTATTGATGAGATACCTGCTAATCCATCATTGATCACTACTTATAATTACAAATTATTTCATGGTCCGGATTTTTCTTTGATAAAATATTCTATGCGCCATGCATTTGATTTTATTAAAGGGATGCAATTATTTATTCAGCATTTTTTAAAAGAAAATGTGCCCGATCCGTTATATAAAATATTACTAAAAGCAAAGCAGATAATTGCGAAAGAGCAATTTGTTCTAATTGAGAAGAATACAAAAGTAGAAGAGTTAACTGCAGCACAACAATTACAATTAGCTAACTTTCTCCGTTATCATTACAAACAAAATATGATAGAGCTGCTCGCTATCTATGCCCAGTTAGATGCATGGTATGGAATGGCACAGGCTATACAAAAATATCAATTGACATTTCCTGCATTTGTAAAAATGGATCAACCGGTTTTTGATGCGAAAGGTTTGTATCATATTTTATTGGAAGAACCGGTCACTTATGAGATCGATCTGCATAAGGAAAATAATTTTTTGTTTTTAACCGGCGCAAATATGGCGGGCAAAAGCACGTTCATTAAATCCGTTGGCACAGCTGTTTTTTTAGCTCATATAGGAATGGGCGTACCCGCACAACAAATGCAATTAAGTTTGTTTGATGGATTGCTGAGTAATATTAATGTGGCAGATAATATTTTAAAAGGTGAAAGCTATTTTTATAACGAGGTACAACGTATTAAAGCAACCGTTACAAAAATTTCCGACGGTAGAAAATGGTTGATCCTGATAGATGAATTATTTAAAGGAACGAATGTAGAAGATGCGATGAAATGTTCAACAGCTGTGATAGAAGGGCTGGTAAAGATGAAAAATTCTATATTTATTTTGTCTACTCATTTGTATGAAATTGCTAACGAACTTAAAAAATATTCTAACATAAGTTTTTATTATTTCGAAACAACTACTATTGCTGATCAACTTCACTTCAGTTATCAATTAAAAAAAGGAGTAAGTAATGATCGCTTAGGTTATCTCATTTTACAAAGAGAAGGTGTAGTTGATTTGTTGAGACAATTATAAATTGTAAAAATAATCACGCGACCTTTAAATAATTGTATTATTTTTCAGGTTCAATCAATCCTCAATTCGTACCAAGATGTTAGTGAAAACTTATGGCAGTGCCGTATATGGCGTAGAAGCTATTACCATTACAGTAGAAGTAAATGTAAACAACCAGGGCCAAAATTATTATATAGTAGGCTTGCCCGATAATGCTGTAAAAGAAAGTCTGCAGCGTGTAGAAAGTGCGATAAAAAGCAATCATTACTACATGCCTCGAACTAAGCTGGTAGTGAATTTGGCACCGGCAGATATTAAAAAAAGCGGAACTGCATTTGATCTGCCTATTGCTATTGGAACTTTAGGTGCTACCGAACAAATAGCTAATCCTGAAAAACTAGCTGAATATGTAATAATGGGCGAATTGAGTTTAGACGGTACCGTTAGTGCTATCAGAGGTGCATTACCCATTGCTATACAAGCTAGAAGAGAAAAATTTAAAGGGTTAATCGTACCGTTGCAAAATGCTAAAGAAGCAGCCATGGTAAATAACCTGAATGTTTATGGTGTTGGACATATCAATGATGTGATCAATTTTTTCAAAAATGAGGAATCACTGCAACCAACTATTGTCAACACAAGAGAATTATTTGCTCATGCCGAACAAGATTTTGATATTGATTTCTGCGATGTTAAGGGCCAGGAAAACATAAAACGCGCGTTAGAAATTTCTGCTGCGGGAAGTCATAATGCAATTTTGATTGGTCCGCCGGGTGCAGGAAAGACTATGCTGGCGAAGCGTTTGCCAACTATTTTACCCCCGCTCACTTTACAGGAAGCGCTGGAAACAACCAAGATACATAGCGTAGCAGGTAAGCTACCTGAAAATGCAACGTTAATTACGAAACGCCCGTATCGTTCCCCACATCATACAATTAGTAATGTTGCTTTGGTTGGTGGTGGAGGTAATCCTCAACCGGGAGAAATTTCATTGGCACATAATGGGGTGTTATTTTTAGACGAGTTGCCAGAATTTCAAAGAACTGTGTTAGAAGTAATGCGTCAGCCGATGGAGGAAAGAAAAGTAACTATATCGCGTGCAAAAGTTTCGTTAGATTTTCCTGCAAGTTTTATGTTGATGGCATCCATGAATCCTTGTCCGTGTGGATTCTTTAATCATCCGGAAAAAGAATGTACTTGCCCGCCGGGAGGCGTACAAAAATATTTGAATAAAATATCGGGACCATTGCTAGATAGGATTGATTTACATGTAGAAGTAACACCGGTAGCATTCAATGAATTATCCTCATCTCAACAATTTGAAAAAAGCGCTTGCATACGTGAACGTGTAATTAAAGCGAGAGAAATTCAGGCAGAACGATACAAAACTATTGAAGGCGTGTATGCCAATGCACAAATGAGTAGCAAAATGTTGAAAGAAATTTGTATCATAAATACAGCTAGCCAAAATTTATTAAAAGTTGCTATGGAAAAATTGAACCTATCTGCCCGGGCCTATGACAGAATTTTAAAAGTTAGTCGTACCATTGCAGATCTGGCAGGTACCGAAGAGATAAAAGCCGAGCATCTCGCAGAAGCAATACAATACAGAAGTTTGGATCGGGAAGGATGGGCTAAATGATTTATTTATTTGGAATAAATATTTCTTTTCTATTTGGAAAAAACAAATCAATCTTCTTCTTTAATCTGCCGTTTGTGTTTGGTTTATCAACATACACAGGTATTTTTTTGAAATCAATATTTTTTACAGAGGCAACGATTTCTTCTTTAGAATGATTTTGTAATGTATGCTCGATAAAGAAAGTGGTAATAAATTTATTCCAGTCTTCTTTATTCGACCAGTAATGGCCTATTTGATTTTGCGCTTCTACCAGTGTTGTTACATAAGCCAGTGCTACAGAAAAAGAATATTGTTCAATTAATCTACGTGTCACATCATTGCGTAACATATCATCACATATCTGCAGCGTTTTTTCAATAATTTTACCACCATGTGCACCAGGAATACCAATAGCACCTGCATTCCACATGGAATATTTTTCTGTTATAGTAACACCTCCATAATCATTGTTATTAATTTGTCGCCACATTTTTTTCTCGGTTTTTGACTGTAGCTTTTTCCATTCTCCTTCACATAAATGCATAAATGCATTACCATTGTTGAGCTCCTCAAGTAAAGCAGAAAAGTTGCCGAATAAAAAAGTATCACTATCTAAATATAAAATGTGTTGATCTTTATATTTTTCCCACAGGTGTTGTATCGCTTTGATCTTTATTCGCCAGAAAAAATCAAACTCGCCTTTCCACTCTTTTAAAATAGTCTCCTCAATTGTAATTAGATTAACCTGAGTCGCAATACTATTATACATTTCTGGTTTATCTGTTATAATATGAATAGTAGTTTCTTCTTTTTTTTGAGCTAAAAAAGTATAAATGGAAAAATTTGATTGCAGGTAATGTTGTGTATCCTTTCCAAATACTATAAATAAGATATTCATTGTTACTATAATTATTGTTTATAAAACGTAATTGCAAAGCTTGAAAATTGAAGATAATTATTATTAACTTTACCATTATGAAAATAATTCTTTCTATTCCCGGTGAGCAGCATACGGTGCCAATGGGAGGGTTTACAGTTAAGGCTTTGCAGCAAATAGGTCACGAAGTAATTGTTTTCAATCACGATCATTCAGGTTTATTTGAAAGTGCTTTTAATAAATTTAGTCATCAGGGATTAATTGATTATAAGAATAACAAATTAATGCAGCTGATTGAAAATGAGAAGCCTGATCTCTTTTTTAGTATTTACGGCAGGCCACATCCTGCAATATTTATCGAAAAAATAAAAGCCAAAGGTATATTAACTGTTTGCTGGTGGCTAAATGATCCATTCAAGTTACCTTTTGAAGAGATGGATGCAGCTCCTGCATATGATTATGTTTTTTCAAATAGTGCCGGCGCACAGGATATTTATAAGAAGAATGGCGTAAAAAATATTCATTTTCTTCCTGTTGGGATAGATCAGGATGTACACAAAGACCTACATATTGAAAATAAAAAATATGATATCGTTTTAGCAGGGGATCATCATCCCGCAAGAGAGAA
>DATHNB010000066.1:0-22934 GCA_035486495.1 Ferruginibacter sp.
ATTTGGCAATAAAACAATTGGCTTTATTTTCGTATATGCATATACGTTAGTTTACTTGAATTCATACCCAATATCTTCCCTAAAATACATTCCGTCGAAATGAATTTGTTCTAATATTTTGTTTGATTTTTTTGCTGCCACAGAAATACTATCTGCGAAAGAAGTAACAACTAAAACCCTTCCTCCATTTGATACAATTTTTCCATCTTCTTCTTTAGTTCCTGCATGAAAAACAATACTATCTTCTGAAGAATTTTTATCTAATCCTTCTATTACTTTTCCTGTTTTATATTCGTTAGGATAGCCGCCGCTTACTGCAACAACCGTTGTAGCAGTCTTTGAGTTGGTTTTTATTTTTACTTCGTTTAATCGTTGCTGTGATGTTGCAGAAAATAATTCTACCAGATCATTTTCTGTTCTTGGTATGATCACTTCAGTTTCAGGATCTCCAAAGCGGCAATTGTATTCTATTACCAATGGCTCGTTGTTTACTTTTATCAATCCTATAAAAACAACACCTTTGTATTCTAAATTTTCTTTGTGAAAACCAGCAATGGTTGGTTCAACAATTCTTGTGATCACCTTTTGCATAAAGATTTCATCAGCAAATGGAACAGGGCTTACAGCGCCCATTCCGCCAGTGTTTAAGCCGGTATCTTTAACGCCAATTCTTTTATAATCTTTCGCTTCCGGCAATAAAACATAATTTTTACCATCGGTCAAAACAAATGCACTCATTTCGATGCCATCTAAAAATTCTTCGATCACTACTTTTTTGCTGGCATCACCAAATTTTGATTGCTGGATCATCAATTCGAATTCAGTCAGCGCTTCTGCATGTGTTTGACAAATAAGAACGCCTTTACCTGCAGCCAATCCATCTGCTTTTAAAACTATTGGCACTGCGTGCTGGCTAATATATTTTACTCCATCTTCATAATTAGCGCTATCAAATTCTGCATAAGCAGCAGTCGGAATTTTATTGCGTTGCATAAAAGCTTTTGCATAAGCCTTGCTGCCTTCTAATTGTGCTGCCTCTTTTGATGGTCCAATCACTTGTATATGTGCCGTTTCTTTTTTGTTTTTGAAGAAATCGTAAATGCCTTTTACTAAAGGCTCTTCCGGTCCTACGACTAACATACCAACATTATTTGTTAAGCAAAAAGAAGCTAGCTTTTCAAAATCTGTAATAGCAATAGCGACGTTTGTACCGTATTGAGATGTGCCTGCATTTCCCGGCGCAATAAACAATTTATCACATAAAGGGCTTTGTTGTAATTTCCAGGCTAGCGTATGTTCTCTCCCACCGCTACCGATTATTAAAATATTCATGAATTGATAAGTTATTGCAAGTATAGTTTAAGTGGGCGAAATTAAAGCAGCATACATTGTAAACCATTTTTTTTTATAAACAGGGAACAAGATTGCTTTTAGGATACCAATTTTTAAGTACTTTGTCCTTAACGAATTTTTAAGCGCCTGTTAAAATAAATATATGAACGAAGAAGTAGAAATTATTGGCCACCCACCGGGATTATTTATTCTATTTTTTACTGAGATGTGGGAACGGTTTAGCTATTATGGAATGCGTGCATTACTGGTATTGTTTTTAACTACAGAATATATAAAAGGTGGTTGGGGCTGGACGAGAAGCGATGCCTTGCAATTATACGGAGTATATACAGCACTTGTTTATTTAACACCAATTTTTGGCGGAATGATCGCAGATAAATTATTGGGATATAGAAAGGCTGTAGTTCTTGGTGCACTTATAATGACGCTTGGACATGCTTCCATCGCAATGGATACGCATGTTACTTTTTATGCAGGATTGGCTCTTTTAATAATTGGAAATGGTTTATTTAAGCCGAATATTTCTTCTATCGTTGGAGATCTTTATTTAAATCATGATGAGAAAAAAGATGGTGCATATACCATATTTTATATGGGAATTAATGCTGGCGCCTTTTTAGGCATTTTACTTTGCGGATATATTGGGGAAAAAATTGGCTGGAGTTATGGTTTTGGATTAGCCGGCGTTTTTATGTTTTTTGGGATGTTGCAATTTTGGTTTGCAAAAAATGTTTTTGGAAATATTGGTGTTGCTCCCTCTAAAGCTCAGGTTAATATTGGAACAGAAGTAGACACACAACCCGAAACGCCCGCACATATTTCCCGGGACAGAATAATTGTTATATCTATTTTTGCTTTCTTCACTATCTTTTTTTGGATGGCTTATGAACAAGCCGGTGGCTCTATGACAATATTTGCGAATGACTATACCAACAGGGTTTTGCAAGGAAACAGCGCTATTATTTTTAAATGGTCAGATACATTGTTAACGATTGTGCCGATGGTCATTTTAACGGTTGTACTTTTTGACCTTTTTAAAAAGACATATAAAAGCATCTTAACCTCCAATCTTTTTTTAGGTACAGCGTTTGCGCTTATATGGATACTTGTTATATGGATGTTACATAGAGAATTTGAAGCGACTAATTCAGAAGTGCCCGCATCATGGTTTGGAATTTTAAACTCATTTTTTATAATAGCGCTGGCACCATTATTTTCTAAAATATGGGAGAGTAAATACAACCCTTCGGGGCCCATAAAATTTGCACTCGGATTAATTTTACTTGGAGGGGGTTTTGCTTTGCTTGCCTATGGGAGCAGCACGATCTCGCAAGGTGCTAAAACTGCATCTGTAAGTATGGTATGGTTAATACTTGCCTACTTGTTGCATACGATGGGAGAACTTTGTTTATCACCCGTTGGTTTATCTTACGTAAGCAAATTATCACCTCCTAAAATTATTGGTTTGATGTTTGGCGTATGGTTTATCGCCAATTTTATCGCCAATTATTTAGCCGGATTAACGGGAAGTTTTATTGATAAAATTATAGCAGCTTATTCTTTAGCGGACTTCTTTTTGTTTTTTACAATATTGCCAATTTTTGCAGGATTAATACTGATCTTGCTAAACAAATTTCTTATCAAAAAAATGCATGGGTTTAGATAAAATTCAAATAATCAAACTGACTACCTAAAATAGTTTTATCATCTGCGCCGAGCCATTTGTTTAAAATGGTTGCATAAACATTTTTAAAATCGACTTTGTATTTAAGATCTCCATCTTGCAGATCGGAAAGATCAGGCATAGGGTTTATGATTCCTTTTTCTTTTAATCCGCCGCTTATTAAAAACATATTGTTTGCCGTTCCGTGATCTGTGCCACCGCTGGCGTTTTGTGTTACTCTTCTGCCAAATTCACTGAATGTAAATAATAGCACATCATCAAAACGATTGTTCTTTTTTAGATCTGATGTAAATGCTTTTATGGCATCATTCAATTCCGTAAATAATTTTTTTTGCTGACTATCCTGATTTACATGTGTATCAAAACTTCCTAACGAAATATAATACACCTTTGTGTTAATTTCTGAATAAATAAGTGAAGCAATTGTTTTGAGATCTTTTCCTAATTCAGTAGATGGATATGATTCACTTGTTGGATGTAATTTGCTTTGTTGAAAAATATAATCAGCACTACTTAATGTTTCGCTCATTGTTTTGTATAAATAGTCCACCGTCTCTTCGCCTGCGTGATGATCAGCGTTTATATCTTTAAAATATTTTTCATTGCTGCTGCTATATAAGCGACGCGGATCTTTAAATGCAAGGCCTTTGCTGTTTTGACCTTTTAACGCCAGACTTAAAATATCATCTATCTCCATTGCCTGCGTTGGTTTATTACAACCATTGCATTGAGCATCTAAATATCTGCCGATCCATCCTGTAGTAACATAATCGCTGCTTGCACTTCCGCTTTGCCAAATATCCATACTGCGAAAATGGGAGCGATCAGGATTTGGATAACCCACATTATTTAAAATGCCTAAGCTTCCATCATCAAAAAGATCTTTAAAATTTATTAACGCGGGATTTAATCCAATATCATCAGTCAACAACAATGCATTTTGTTTTGTGATACCCAACTGCGGACGCGATTTATAATAAATATCATTTTGTACAGGAATAACGGTATTTAATCCATCATTGCCACCACTGAATTGTATTACAACAACAACTTTATTTCCTTGCGGAACCATCATTGGTTTTTCAAATGCCTTTAAAAATTTAGGCAACATCAAAGATGCTGTGGCTAATGAGCCAACCTGTAAAAATTCACGACGTTTAATTACCATAAAATATTTTTAAGTCTCTTTATGAGGTTGTGGGTTAGCATAATTGATATTCGGGTGTACTCATCAAGTTTACAATAAGTGTTTTAATATACTCTTCCCTGCTTTGATTATCAATATATTTCCCCAATAAATTATCACTTACCCTGCTTTGTGTTTGTAAAACCTCCGAAGAGATCTGCGGCAATAAATATTCTCTCTTTACATTTTTAAATGCGTCCGTAACTGCATTCCAGTTTACGATGGCCGTTGCGCCTTTTGCAGCGTAACTATTGTTTTGCATTTGAGTTATTCTTTCTTCCATCATTTGTCCCATCATCACATCGTCATCCGTTTTAGGAACAATATTAACCACATCATTATCTGTAATGATTTGTGGCAAACGTAAACGTAACATTAATGTGCTGCTGTCTATCCAATTTTTTCCGCCGGGCCATCCCGCTACATTTGGCGGATAGAAAAGTACTTGTCCTAATAAGCGTTGAAATAATAATTGCGAATCATCATTTGCTAGTTCCATTGGCAATAAGCGACGAATGCCTACTAATAATTCTACTGGAGATTTTATTTTTGTACCAATGCTTTTTTCATCATAAAACCAATTGCTGGTGAAAATATCTTCCATCAATTTTTTTATATCGTAGTTGCTTTGATAAAACCTGTCGGCTAGCAAATTTACTTTTTCATCATCTACATCGTCATTTACAAAAAAGCGATAAATTTTTTTTGTAATAAAAATAGCTGTTTGCTTTTGCTCCAATAAAATCGTAATAATATCATCACCATTAAAATTTCCTGTTTTTCCTAAGAAAGTTTTAACGCCATCATCATGCTGATTATCTTTAAAAACAAACTCACCTTGTAAATTATAGGTCCATCCTGTAAATGCTCTTGCGCCTTCTTTCACATCGGTTTCAGCATAATTACCTCTGCCTAAAGTGAACAGCTCCATTACTTCTCGCGCAAAATTTTCGTTTGGATGTTGTTTTTTATTTTGTTGATTGTTAAGGAACTGAAGCATTGCAGGGCTTTTACTTACTTGTCTCAACAGATCACCAAAATTTCCGAATGCGTTGTTTCTAACAATGTCTAATAATTGTTGTTGATAGAAAATATTGATAATTCTGCAAGCGAAGTGGCCGTTCCAAAAAAAGCTCATCTTTTCTCTGAATTGTGCCTGGCTATTGATCATTTCATACATCCACCGCAAATTCAAATTTTTAATGTCTTCTCTTGATTGAACTTGTAATTGTTTTTTTTGATCCTGGGTAAGTTTACTGAATTGTGATAGATCTTCTATATTCTTAACGGCACCATCAAATAAATTAGACGCTACATTAATTGCCTGCGGTTTATCGGCAGACGTTTTTAATAATGTGTGCCACAAGTTTTTTTGCGAAATATTATCAAGGTCGGCAATATTCTCAGTCATTGGACCAAAAGCAGCGCGCCACAAAAGATGTTGGTTTTTTAGTCGGTTTGAAACAGGCATCGCAAAAAATAATTTATTTTAATTAAGCGATGGTAAGACCTGTAGAATAGATAATAGTTTAAAGGGTAACTGCGTTAACTGTTATACAAGTGGCTGTGGCTCCATTGGTTTGCAATGGAGTTACTAAAAGAGGTGAACTAAGAAAGGTTTTAATTTTGTTTGGCGTTTGATTGCACGTAAGCTAACACATTGTTCTTGTCAGTGTCGTTAAGCTTTGCTTTATGTGCCATTTCTTTTACAATTCCGATCCATTCGTTTGCATTATAATTGCCGGGATTTTTTAATTCATGACAGGTACCGCATTTTGCAGTAAAAACGGTTTTACCTGCAATTGCTTTGGGAGAATCAGGTTTTGGAATAACAACAGAACTTGTTGGTGCTGTTTTGTGAGAACAACTAATAATGAATACGATTAAAGCTAAAATGATTGTGATCTTTTTCATCATGATAATTTAAATAGTGGCAGAGCCGAAATAAGTATGTAAAACTTTTGGCAAATTAATGCCGTTTTCTGTTTGATTATTTTCTAACAAGCAAGCTACAATTCTTGGCAGAGCCAAAGAAGAACCGTTTAATGAATGTAGTAATTGCGTTTTGCCTGTAGCATCTTTAAACCTGATTTTCATTCTGTTGGTTTGAAAAGTTTCGAAGTTGCTTACAGAACTTACTTCCAACCAGCGTTCCTGCGCTGCGCTGTACACTTCAAAATCATATGTTAATGCAGATGTGAAACCCATATCGCCGCCGCATAAACGAAGAATTCTATAAGGTAGTTCTAGAAGGTTCAATAGTTTTTCTACATGGTTCACCATGTTTTCTAACACATCATAACTGTTGTTATCCGGATTTACCAATTGTATGATTTCTACTTTGTCAAATTGATGAACTCTATTTAATCCACGAACATCTTTACCAAAACTTCCTGCTTCTCTTCTAAAGCATGGCGTGTAGGCCGTCATTTTTATTGGCAAGTCGCTTTCTTTTACGATCTCATCTCTGTAAATATTTGTAACAGGAACTTCTGCTGTTGGAATTAAATAAAATCCATCTTCAGTTACATGATACATTTGCCCTTCTTTGTCAGGTAACTGTCCTGTACCGTAAGCTGTTGCTTCATTTACCATCAATGGTGGTAAATATTCTGTATAACCTCCATTAGTATTATAATCTAAAAAATATTGAATCAACGCTCTTTGTAATTTGGCGCCTTTGCCTTTATATAAAGGAAAGCCGCTTCCTGTTATTTTTGCCCCGGTTTCGAAATCTACCAGATCGTATTTTTTTATCAGGTCCCAATGAGGAACTGCTGTTGCAGATAGTGTTGGTTTTTTGCCACCTTCTCTTACAACTTCATTTTCTTCGGGTGTTTTTCCTTTTGGAACTGATATATGTGGAAGATTAGGAAGTTTTATAATTTCATCATGCAATGTTTTTTCAACAGCAGTTAATTGATCCGTCAATTGTTGAATGTTGATTTTATTTTGTGCAACTTCTTGTTTCTTCTTTTCTGCAGCATCTTTATCACCTTTGCCCATTAATATGCCAATCTCTTTACTGGTGGCATTCATTGATGCCTGCAATGTTTCAGATTCAGCTTTTAATTTACGCACCTGCTCATCTAGTTCAACTACTTTATCAACTAATGACAGATCGCTAAAATTCCTTACACTTAAACGTTCTTTTACTAAAGCTATATTTTGCCGGATGAAATTTATTTGCAGCATTTATTCCTGAATTTTTGCAAAGGTAGTTGTTGAAAAGGATATTGGCAATGGGTTGATCGAGCGGAATAAATTTTATAAGGCATTGAATATAAGCAGTAATACCTGACTTTCTTCCAAAGTAATATAAATAGAGCGCCGTAGTTTAATAAGTCTACCTTACACCTGTTCGTATTATACATTTCAATCAAAGCATATATTGAAGCTCTACATTAAATACATGGTAAGCATTCGTTGCAAAATGATAGTGAAAGAAAAGCTAAAGGAGCTTGGCTTGCCATACGTAACCGTTAATTTGGGAGAAGTAGAGATGAAACAACATTTGACAAAGCTACAGCGAGATCAATTAAAAGCCGCGTTGTTAAAATCTGGATTGGAATTAATGGATGACAAAAAAGCCATCCTGATCGAAAAAATAAAAAATGTAATTATAGAAATGGTTCACTATACAGATGAACCGCCTGAAACAAATTTTTCTATTTATCTGAGTAAAAAATTGGGTTACGATTATACATACCTGTCAAATCTTTTTTCGGAAACGGAAGCAACAACAATAGAGCATTTTATACTGATCCATAAAATAGAAAGAGTAAAAGAATTGATTATCTACGATGAGTTGAATCTTACGGAGATTGCCTTCAAGCTCCATTATAGCAGCGTAGCGCATCTTTCTAATCAATTTAAAAAAATAACAGGATTAACACCATCGTTTTTTAGATCACTCAAAAATAAAAAACGGAATACATTAGAAGATCTGTAAACCATAAATATAATAGCATGCTCAAAAAGAAATTATGATGAAAAAAGATAAAAAATTACCTGCGGCTAAAATAACTAAAAAAAAGGCGGTAATTAAAAAGAAAGCAGCTTCAGAATTACAAAAATCTAAAGTGCATATCATTGTTGAGATCATTGAATATATGAGCAATGCTGTAGTTAGCAAAACTATTCTTAAAAAAACCACAGGAAATGTTACGGTTTCATCTTTTGCTATCGGCGAAGCATTAGAAGAAAAAACTTCACCTTTTGATATTTACATACAAATTATAGATGGCGCAGCAGAAGTTATTATTGATAAAAAAGTATTTCTACTTAAAAAAGGAGATGGCATTATAATACCTGCGCACACGGTCCATTGTTTTAACGCAAAGGAACAATTCAAAATGGTTTCGACAGTTATTAAAAGTGGATACGAAGAATAAATTTTGTTCGTCTTTTCGGACCAGGCTCGTTACTCAAACGTTACTTGGAAAAAATAAAAAATGAGATAGTCATGTAAACACTGGACTTTTAAGGAGTGATTTGGTTACCCGACCTGGATTCGAACCAAGACAAACAGAATCAGAATCTGCTATACTACCATTATACTATCGGGCAATTTGATTTTGCAGTACAAATTTAAAATATTTAAAGCATAAATTCTCCTTTCATATAATAAACAGCGTTGCCGCCAATTAATACCCTTTTCTCATTTAATTGTTCGCACCAGATCTCGCCGCCTCTTGCAGATAACTGTGCTGCGTGTAATTTTTTTTGGTTCAATTTCTCTGACCAAAACGGAATTAATTGCGAATGTGCCGAACCGGTAACGGGATCTTCATCTATACCTGCACCAGGTGCAAAAAATCTTGATACAAAATCAACTTTTTTACCTGGTGCTGTTATGATCATTTTATCCATGAATCTTTTCATCAGGCCGAAATCGGGTGTGCAATTTTTTACAGCTTCTTCATTTAATAGTTCAACTAACACATCTCGATTTTGATAAACGCCAACAACTTCTACTCCGCCCAATATGGCTGATATTTGTTCAGTGTTAATATCTACCCTTTCCGGTTTCCAAGAAGGGAAATCCATGAAAGCTTTAAATTCTTTTGAGCTTTTATCTTTTCGGATTTTTAATAAACCACTTTTCGAGCTAAAAACTATTTCTTCTTTAGGATGATCTAATATTTCGAATAAGACATAGGCGCTTGTGAGTGTTGCGTGGCCACATAAATTTATTTCTACTTTTGGCGTGAACCACCGAATATCGTAGTCAGCTTCGGACAAAGCAGATGGAACAAAAAAAACAGTTTCAGATAAATTATTTTCTAATGCCAACTTTTGCATTAATTCATCATCGAGCCATTTTTTTAAAGGAACGACTGCTGCAGGATTTCCACCGAAGAGTTTGTTGGTAAATGCGTCTATTTGATACAGCGTTAAATTCATAATTTAAGCATTGTTGATCAGCGTATTTATTCCGCCATCATTTCTTTAATTACTCTAAGCACATCTTCAACATTTGGTTTACTGAAATAATCGCCGTCGCTTCCATAACTTGGTCTGTGTGCCTTTGCAGTTAATGTTCTTGGAGAGATATCTAAATGTTTATAACCGTTTTGTTCTTCCATTACTTTGTTGAACATATACGCCGCTGCGCCGCCGGGAACATCTTCATCAACAAAGAGAATACGGTTGGTCTTTTTTAATGATACTACTATTTGATGATGGATATCAAAAGGTAAAAGAGTTTGTACATCTATTACTTCGCAATGAATACCGGTTTTTTCTAACACTTCAGCAGCTTCTAACACTATGCGTAAGGTTGAGCCATAGGAAACGATCGTCATATCAGTTCCTTCTCTTACAATTTCCGGAATACCTAACGGAACCGTATATGCGAGTAAATTAGACGGTAATTTTTCTTTTAAACGATAACCATTTAAACACTCTATCATTACAGCAGGATCATTTCCCTGCAACAATGTGTTATACATACCAACAGCCTGAACCATGTTACGAGGAACACATACATATAAACCACGCAATGAATTAATGATCATACCCATTGGTGAGCCGCTATGCCAAATACCTTCTAAACGATGGCCCCTTGTACGAACGATCATTGGACAGCTTTGTATGCCTGCAGTTCTATAATGTATGGTAGCAACATCATCGCTTAATGGCTGTAATCCATATAATAAATAATCGAGGTATTGTATTTCTGCAATTGGTCGTAATCCTCTTAGCGCCAAACCAATGCCCTGGCCCATGATCGTTAATTCGCGAATGCCGGTATCAAAAATGCGTTGTTCGCCGTATTTTTCCTGCAAGCCACTAAAGCCTTGATTTACATCTCCTATAAAACCAAGATCTTCCCCAAAAGCAATTACTTTTTTATTGGTCGCAAATAATTGGTCAAAATAATGATTCAATACTTCGTACCCGTTTACCACTTTTGCTTCTTCCTCGTAATAAGGGTTTATTACCTGTACTTTTAAAGCAGATTTAGGTCCTTCATTGTATAGTAAAGAATTATATATCTGTGCATTTTTAGCACCGAGATCTTTATAATATTCTTTAATCGGTGCTGCTGTAGGGTCCTTGCCGGCTATATCAAGCACTGTTGCCAATGTTTTCATTACATCCCTGCGCATTGGCTCTTTAATAGCAGCTAGATCATGAATTAATGTTTTTATAGTTGGATCATCAGACGATAAGCTATTTAATAAATCAAGAGCTTGATTTACCTGGACTTTAAGCGGTGTAATATATTTTTCCCAAGCTCTTTGTTTACTCTCTTTTACAGAATTCTTAGCACTAATTTCTATCGTATTTAATTCTTCTTCTGTTGCTAATTCATTTGCAAGAATCCATATTTTCATTTGCTTAAGTGCATCCCATTCCCTCTCCCATCTTAACCGTTGAGGAGTTTTATAACGCTCATGGCTACCCGAAGTTGAGTGACCTTGTGGCTGTGTCAGTTCTTCGATGTGAAATACAGCAGGAATATGCGTATCTCTAACTTTTTGTAAAGCGGGTTCCATCACCTGGCACATGCCGGCATAATCCCATCCTTTTAATTGATAAATATCTACACCGTTGGTATCAGGCTTTTTTTGAAAGCCTTTTAAAGCAGCAGAAATAGAGCCTTTTGTTGTTTGGTATTTAGTTGGCACAGAAATACCGTATCCATCGTCCCAGATAAAAATAGCTAAGGGTACCTGCATTACACCAACGGCATTAACGGCTTCCCAAAAATGCCCTTCACTGGTAGAGGCGTCTCCTATTGTACAAAAACAAATTTCATTTCCATTATTACTAAGATTGGTAAATTCTTTCAGCTCCGGAATATTTCTAAAATGTTTTGATGCGGTTGCCAATCCAACAGCCCTTGGCATTTGTGATGCAGTGGGCGCCATATCGCTGGTACTATTTTTTCTATTGGCAAGATCCAGCCACTCACCATTTTCATCAACTATGCGCGTGGCAAAATGTGCATTCATTTGTCTGCCTGCACTAAACGGATCATTATTAATATCAGTATCAGAAAATAACTGCGAAAAATATTGTTCAACAGTAGCCAATCCACTGGCAAACATAAAAGTTTGGTCCCTATAATAGCCTGCACGGTAATCACCTGGTTTAAAAAACCTTGCCATTGCTACTTGTGCAACTTCCTTACCATCTCCAAAAATGCCAAATTTGGCTTTGCCGGTTAAGACCTCTTTTCTTCCAATAAGGCTGGTTTCCCTGCTTTCGCAAGCAAAGCCATAATCACGCAATACCTGTTGCCTGAATTTATCGAAGCTTAATTTTTCCTGTAAGGCAGCATCATCAGAAAATACAGTATCCATAAAAGCAAAAGTAAATTATAGTAAGGACGATTGTTAAAAAAATCATAACCCAATAACAATTTACAACGATTTTAGCCGTTTTTGTATCTTTGGAAAAGAATTTAAAAAATTACTAGTATTGATGAAGAAAATAGTATCTTTTTTTGTAATTATTAGTAGCTTAGTACTATCAGTAAAAGGGCAGACAAATAGCAATCCTTCTATCCAAAAAACGGATATTTTAACGCTTAAAGAGAAGACTTTTGATTTTGGCAAAATACCACAGGGTCGTCCGGTAAAACATATTTTTGAAGTAGTAAATAACGGAACAGATTCATTAAAAATTTCGAGTGTGCAAGCCAGTTGTGGTTGCACCACACCAGAGTGGGAAAAGGATAAAATAGTAGCGCCAGGCAAAACAACAATTATTACTGTAGGCTACAATGCAGCAACGGCAGGTATTTTCAGTAAAACAATCACAATTACCTATAATAATAAGCAAACAAAATTTATAACAATTAGCGGGGAAGTTTGGAAGACACCGGCTACTTCTGCCCCAGAAAACAAACAATTAGGTGATTTAGAAAAACTATAATAATTTTAATAACTAATAAATAAAAACAATTCCATGAAGAAACTACTATTTTCCTTAGCTGTAATTGCTTGCGCATCTACAGTTTTTGCACAAACAGCACCAGCTCCAACGACAGCACCAGCGGCTGTGGCTGCCACACCAAAATTAACGCAGGCTGACGTTGCTAAATTCAATACTCAAATAATCGATTTTGGTAAAATAAAACAAAGCGTACCTGCTAAAGGAACTTTTATTGTTACTAATATTGGTAAAACGCCGTTAATAATTGAACAAGCAAATCCAACTTGCGGTTGTACTATATCTGACTATACTAAAGCACCAATCGCTATTGGTCAAACAGGTGTTATCAATGCAACATACAATGCTGCAAATGCGGGTCATTTCGAAAAACATTTGACAGTAAAATTTGCAGGTGTTGATGAAATAAAAAGTATCGTATTAACAGGAGAAGTATTACCAGCTGCAGATTTTGATGCATATACAGCAAGACAAAAAGCTATATCTGATTCAATAGCAGCTATTAAGCCTTTAACAAAAAAGCAAAAAAGAGCGGCAGCTAAAGCAGCAGCAGCGTCAGAAACTCCAGCAGCAAAAACTAATTAATTATATATCTTTATTATAGAAAAAACCTCTGCTTAAAGTAGAGGTTTTTTTCGTCTGATAGAAATAATAAACAAAGCAAAAATTAGTTTATTTTGCAAGCTCAAGTTTTACATCTAATTATTAAAATTTAACCGAATAATGAATATTCCAGCAAATCTAAAGTACACTAAGGAACACGAATGGATATCGATCGAAGGTAATATTGCTACTGTTGGTATTACAGATTTTGCGCAGGGAGAATTGGGAGATATAGTTTATGTAGATATTCCATCTAAAGGGAAAATACTGGCTGCGGAAGAGATTTTCGGAACAGTAGAAGCCGTAAAAACAGTGAGTGACTTGTTTTTGCCACTTGCGGGAACACTTACAGAGATCAACCCTTTGTTAGAATCTGAACCTGAATTAGTTAACTCAGATCCTTATGGTAAAGGATGGATGATAAAGCTAACAGTTGCCAATGCTGCTGATATAGATAAGTTATTGACTGCAGAAGCATATAAAGCACTGGTTCATTAATTATTTTTAAACTAAAGACAGCATAACGCGAATTTTTCCAGCGAGAGGAAAAGTGAGTTTTGGCAGTGTTTTTACTATCTTTGCTATATGCTGAACGTAGAGAACATGGAATACAACACCACACGAAATCATTTAATTGTGAGAGAGTATGGCCGCCATATACAAAAAATGGTGGAGTATGTAAAGACTATTGAGGATGAAGAAAAAAGACAACGCAATGCACAAGCGTTGATAGAACTAATGGGTTTTTTAAATCCGCATTTAAAAAATGTTGAAGATTTTCGCCATAAATTATGGGATCATTTATTTGTTATTGCAGATTTTGACCTTGATGTAAAAAGCCCTTACCCAATTCCAACAAGAGAAACACTTAGAGCAAAACCGGATGTTTTAGGTTATCCTAAAAGATATCCTCGCTACAATCATCTTGGAAAAAATATTGAAATCGTTATTGATAAAGCTTTGGAAGAAGAGAACCCTGAAAAACGCCAGGGTTTTGCTAATGCCATTGCCTACTACATGAAATTAACATACAGCAACTGGCACAAAGAGTTAGTGCACGATGATAATATTCAAAGCGAATTGCAAACTATTACTGACGGACAATTAGAATTCAACAATCGTCCATTTGTGAAACACCGTGTTGATAATCGTCCCGATGATGATTATAGAAGTAATAGCGGTGGCGGGTATCGTAAAAATTTCGGTCAACGCAATAATAATAACAACAATGGCAATGGCGGCGGCAACCGTAATAACAATGGAAATAACGGCAACAGAGGGAATAACAATAATGGTGGCAACCGCAATAACAATAATGGCGGCGGTAACAATAATAATAACAACCGTAATTTTAAGAAAAGATATTAATCATATTATACATTAGACTATAATATTAATCTGCTCAAATTTTGTGAGCAGATTTTTTATTTTTAATCAAGAAAAATTTCAATCTTAATCAATCAATATCCATGGCTTCATTCGAGGTAATAGGCGGAAAAAAATTGTCAGGAGAAATCGCACCACAAGGTGCCAAGAACGAGGCACTGCAAATAATTTCAGCAGTATTGCTTACACCGGAAAAAGTTACCATTCATAATATACCTGATATTCTGGATGTTAATCTGCAGATAGAATTATTGAGTGAAATGAAAGTAAAAGTTAATCGTATTGATAGGCATACCTGTACATTTCAGGCAGATGATGTGGATATGGATTATCTGAATAGTAAAGACTATCATAAAAAAAGTGGGAGATTAAGGGGCTCTGTAATGCTTGCCGGTCCTATGTTAGCGCGCTTTAAAAAAGCGTATATGCCAAAACCGGGAGGAGATAAGATTGGTCGTAGAAGATTAGATACGCATATTGTAGGCTTCGAAAAATTAAATGCAAAATTTTCTTATAATAGTAATGATGGGTTTTTTCATTTAGATGCAACACAATTAAAAGGTGCCAGTATGTTGCTGGATGAACCGAGTGTAACGGGCACTGCTAATATTTTAATGGCAGCCGTAATGGCAAAAGGTACTACTACTATTTACAACGCAGCTTGTGAGCCATACATTCAGCAATTGTGCAAGATGTTGAATAGAATGGGCGCAAAAATCAGTGGCCTCGGAAGCAATAAATTAATAATTGAAGGAGTAGATTATTTAGGGGGAACAGAACATACGATGTTGCCCGATATGATCGAAGTAGGAAGTTTTATCGGTCTTGCTGCAATGACGCAAAGCGATATCACTATTAAAAATGCAGGCATTGAACATCTGGGAATTATTCCTGAAAAATTCCAACAGCTCGGCATTCAATTAAATTTTAAAGGTGATGATATTCATATCCCTGCACAGGATATTTATGAAGTGCATAAATATTTAGATGGCGGCGTATTGACAATTAATGACCACCCATGGCCCGGCTTTACACCAGATCTTTTAAGTATTGTTTTAGTAACAGCGATACAAGCACGCGGCAGTGTCTTGATACATCAAAAAATGTTTGAAAGCCGTTTGTTCTTTGTAGATAAGCTGATCGAAATGGGTGCGCAAATAATTTTGTGTGATCCACATCGCGCTGTTGTAATTGGTTTGGAAAGGCAGCAACAACTACGTGGTATTACGATGAGTTCTCCTGATATACGTGCGGGTGTATCATTGCTGATAGCGGCTTTGAGTGCACAAGGTAAAAGTACAATTCAAAATATAGAACAGATAGACAGAGGATATCAATATATTGATACCCGCCTTTTAAAATTAGGCGCAGATATTAAAAGAATAGATCGTTAATGATAACTAATATTTTTACAAAGGGAATCGTACTTGAAGATGAAAGAGTATTACTGCGCCCAATAGTAAAAGAAGATTACAATAATCTTATATCATTCGCTATTAATGAACCCGACCTTTGGAAATATTCATTGGTAAATCCTGCCGGCGAAGAAAACATGAAAAAATATGTTGATGCGGCTGTTGAAAATCGCATGCAAGAAAAAGAATATCCTTTTATTGTATTTGATAAGCAAACAAATGAATATGCAGGCAGTACAAGATTTTATGATATTCAGCCTGTTCACAAAACTACTTTATTAGGGTATACCTGGTACGGAAAAAAATTTCAGCGCACAGGCCTTAATCGTCATTGCAAATTTTTATTGTTACAATTTTGTTTTGAACAATGGGGATTAGAAAGAGTAGAGCTTCGCGCCAGCATAAATAATGAAAGATCAATAGCTGCTATGAAAGCAATTGGCTGTATACAAGAAGGTATTTTGAGAAATCACTTATCCGGAGCCGATAATGAAAGGAGAACTACTGTAATTTTAAGTATGCTAAAAGATGAATGGTTTAGCACAGCAAAGGAATTATTAAGAAATAAAACGAATTGACGTTTAGTTATAACCGAGATTTCAATCATTAATATTAATTATACCTCTTTTGTTTTTTCAGGCTAACATATTCAGGGGGCAAGCTTCATCGAAATTATTGATGAAGTGCGTTTGTATCTTTTGGTTAATAACAAAGTTGATAACATATGCGCTATGGACTACTTACAGGTTATTTCCTACAGTACCGGTAAATGACATTTTGTATAATGTGCCGCCTGTAATTCATCTCATCTTATTTGTAGCAAGTTTACTATGCCTCAGCTTGTTTATAATTAATAGCAACAAAAGAGTAGCAATAATATTATTTTTCCTGGAAATAGGGACTTGTTTATTAGATCAGAATAGATGGCAACCCGAAATATATTTATTTATCTTTTTTTTGTTTTGTTATATCACTGTCAATGATGAAGAAAAATTATTGCTTTGTTGGCAGATAATAATAGTTAGTTCTTATTTTTTTAGTGGATGGTTTAAATGGCATCCATTATTTATTAGTAATGTCTGGCAAAAAAATATTCTAAGTAAAACCTTTCATTTCCAAACAGAGAACAGGTGGCTTTTGCGAGCAGGCTATCTTATTCCTCTTTATGAAATGCTTGTTGGTGTTGGCCTTTGTTTCAGTTTGTCTAAAAGGGTAAGTGTCTTTTTGGTTTTAATACTACATATTTTTAATTTGATGTGGCTTGGCCCCTTTGGTCTTCATTCTAACATTGCCGTTTGGCCATTCAATATCCTTATGGCAATATTGGTTCTTAATTTGTTTTGGAACAGAGAAATGATATTTCAAAATTTCAAAAAGCCTTCTTTGATCCTTATTATAGTTATAATGTTTTGGGGTGTTATACCGTGGAGTAATAAATTGGGTTATTGGGATGATTTTTTATCTTCTGAATATTATGGAGGGCACGGCCTTTACTGCTATATAGACATTGCCAAGGAAAAAGTACCTAAAGCATTATCACCATACTTTATAAAAAGCTCGTTGGCACAAAATCCAGATAGCAGCTTACTGTCTGTACAAAATTGGTCGTATGGTGAGTTAAATGTGCCATCTTATCCATCGGCCAGATTTTATAAAAAAATGGCGGAACAATGGTTTAAAACATACGATACTACTGGCAAAATATTCATCGTACAATCATTAAAAAAGACGGAGATAAGATATATACCCCGATAATTTTAAAGACATGGCCATCAATTTTTAGATGTGCATTTTCTTTCTTTTCTTTGCACATGGCTACACCTAATAAAATAATAATTATAACAGCACCATCTGGTGCTGGCAAAACTTCCATCACGCATCACTTAATGCAAACCTTTCCGCAGCTAACCTTTTCAATTTCAGCTGCAACAAGAGAAGCAAGGGGGATTGAAAAAAACGGAGTTGATTATTATTTTATGAGCATGGAAGATTTTAAACAGAAAATTCAGCATAACGAATTTGTAGAGTGGGAAATGGTGTACGAAGGAAAATATTATGGTACACTTAAAAGTGAGCTAGAGCGTATCTGGAAAGAAAACAAAATACCTATATTAGATATTGATGTAAAAGGAGCCATTCACGTAAAACAACAATATCCCGATTCGGCCATTACTCTTTTTATAGAACCTCCTTCTGTAAGTGAATTAAAAAATCGTTTGGAAGGACGAGGAACAGAATCTGCCACATCTTTAGCAGATAGAGTAAATAAGGCCGCTTATGAAATTTCGTTTAAGGATCAATTCGATAAACAAATCTTAAATGATGATCTTAAAAGAGCTTGCGCTGAAGCTGAAGGTATTATAAACGTGTTTATTAACAGTTAATTCGTTTATCTTTCCATAGTCTAAGTCAGGGTTCTTTCTTATTTTTATACTATGGATCTTATAGCATTATTAGCCATATTCATTTCTTTATTACTCATCGGATTTTGTTCGGGGATAGAGATCGCATTCGTTACCTCTAACAAATTATCCATCGAGCTTAGAAAAAAACAAGGGTTTTACAGCGGAAGGATCTGGAGTGATTATGCTGATAAACCGGCACAATTCATTGGCACTACAATTATTGGATTTAATATTTTACTAGTTGTATATGGTTTACTATGGAGTACTTTCATGCATGACATTTGGTACAACAATATTAAAATAGGAGGACTTAGTCTTAATATCGATAACTATTTTGTACACTTATTTTTTGAAACGATCATCTCGACATCGGTATTGCTTTTTTTTGAATTTATTTTTAAAGCAATTTTCAAGGCACAAAATAATAGCATTATAGGAAGTGGTATAATAGCGCGAATATCTAAATTTTTCTTTTCCATTTTTTCCGGCACCGCTACTTTATTTGTTAATATAGCAGAGTGGATATTGATATATATATTCAATGTAAAACTGAATGAAAAAAGAGATGTGTTTAGTAAGATAGATCTAGAAAGTTTTATTCAGCAAAGTAAAAATCATGATGAGGAAGATATTGCGGAAATAAACAAAGAGCTTTTTGAGAATGCTTTATCATTAGGTGAAAAGAAAATAAGAGAATGTCTCGTGCCAAGAAAAGAGATTGAAGGAATAGATATTAGTACCAACATTGAAGATGTAAAAAACCGATTCATTCATACACGACTTAGTAAACTAGTTGTGTATGAAGATAATATTGATACGATTATCGGTTATATACATCAATTAGATATGTTTAAAAACCCTCCGGGGATTAAAGATATTTTATTGCCGATTCCTGCTATTCCTGCAAGTATGAGTGCTACCGATCTGATGAATAAGTTTTCTAAAGAGAGAAAAAGTATTGCCTGGGTAGTGGATGAATTTGGTGGTACTGCGGGCATTGTTACAATGGAAGATCTATTAGAAGAAATATTCGGCGAGATCAACGATGAATATGATATAGCAGAAGAATTTGTTGACAAGCAATTATCTGTCAATGAATTTATTTTTAGCGGAAGAGTAGAACTTGATTACATTACTCAGAAGTATGAATTAGAATTTCCGGAGAATGAAGCAAGCGAAACGCTTAGTGGATTTATTATACAGAACCGGAATGAGATCCCTAAGCAAAAATCGACTTTTACTATTGGTAATTACCAATTTGACATTTTAAATGTTAGTGATACAAGGATAGAAACAGTTAAACTAAAAGTATTGAAATAATATACTTTTCATAAATGCTGGGTAAATGAATAATTTTGCTTCCTCAATTTAATCTCAGTATGTCTTCAGCAACGATATTAATTATAGATGACGAAGAGAAGCTTCGTAGCCTGCTTACCAGGATCATTACTTTAGAAGGGTTTACTGTTATAGAAGCAAACAATCTTAAAGCCGGTGTAAAAATTCTGGAGAAAGAACAGATCGATGTAATTCTTTGTGACGTAAAACTTCCGGATGGCAATGGCGTTGAATTTGTAAAAGAAATAAAGCCTAAATTCCCTTTAGTTGAAATTATTTTGTTGACTGCATACGGTAATATAGCTGATGGTGTGCAGGCAATGCGGAATGGTGCTTATGATTATATTACCAAAGGCGATGATAATGATAAAATTATCCCATTATTAAACAGTGCGCTGGAAAAAGTTCAATTACAAAAACGCATACAGCAATTAGAACAACAAGTTGGCAAAAGATACGATTTTGAAAACATTTTAGGCGGTTCGGCACTAATACAGGAAGCAATAACACTTGCAAAAAAAGTGGCACCTACAGACGCAACAGTGTTATTGTTGGGTGAAACGGGCACAGGGAAAGAGGTATTTGCGCAAGCCATTCATAATGGCAGCAAGCGTGTAGGGAAACCTTTTATGGCACTCAATTGTAGCGCATTTGGAAAAGAAATTTTAGAGAGCGAAATATTTGGCCATAAAGCTGGTGCATTTACAGGTGCAATCAAAGATAAAAAGGGACTGATAGAAGAAGCTACTACCGGAACCCTGTTTTTAGATGAGATTGGCGAAATGCATATTGAATTACAATCAAAATTATTACGTGTATTAGAAACGAATGAATTTATTAAAGTAGGGGATACAAAACCTACCAAAGTAAATGTGCGGATTATTGCTGCAACAAATAGAGATCTTCAACAAGAAGTAAAAGAAGGAAAATTCAGGGAAGATCTTTTCTACCGCCTAAATGTATTTACTATTTTCTTGCCGTCGCTTCGAGATAGAAAAAAAGATATTCCGGTTTTGGCGCAACATTTTTTCAAGATCTTTTCGCAAAAATCAAACACAAGAATAGAAACTATCGATAAAGATTTTTTAGATCACTTACAACAACATGATTGGAAAGGCAATATTCGCGAACTAAGAAATGTGATGGAAAGAGCGGTAATCTTAACCGAAGGAACCGAATTGACAATTGATAGTTTACCGATAGAATTACAAACAACAAATTTGAACACTCAAGGTACTTTATCTGCTTTTGATTTGGCGAGCGTTGAAAAGTTGCATATCCAACGGGTACTAAACCATACAAAAGGAAACAAAACAGAAACGGCCAAATTATTAAATATTGGTTTAACAACGCTGTATAGAAAAATTGAAGAATACAAAATCGTCTAAGTATTAATATTATTCAAAATCATAATAATATTAGACATAATAAATATTTTTTCATTTTGATAATAAACCCTTCCAAAACGGAAGGGTTTATTGTTGCCGAAAAGAGGAGTTGAAAAATAATTGAATTTTTAATTCCTTATCTGGAGTGTATTTTGGCCATTATGCTCTTTAGTAGTCATATTAGGCATGTGATTTGAGCTTCATAAAGATTCGATTGTTTGCCATTTACAACACTTTATTTATATGGAGTGTATAAAAGATATTTTTTACTAATAAAAACAATTAATAGTTTATGGCAAAAGCAGGTATTCCTCCTTAAGTAATTCTACAAATTACAATTTTTCAAAGTCCATTCAATTCGCTCGTTTTTAGTAAATCTTTATTCTCTTAAACCAAAGCATCAGCAAAACCATTATGCATCCTAACATAAAAAAAGTAACAGCCGCGGGCTTACTTATAACACTTGGAATCATTTTCGGAGATATAGGAACCTCACCATTATATGTTTTTAGCGCAATCATAGGCGACAGGCCAATTACGCAAGAATTAGTTTATGGAGGAATATCCTGTGTTTTTTGGACATTAACATTACAGACAACTTTTAAGTATATACTACTAACCCTTCAGGCAGATAATAAAGGGGAAGGTGGTATTTTTTCATTATATGCTTTAGTTTGGCGCTACAGGCACTGGCTTTATTTTCCTGCGATATTAGGAGCCGCAACATTATTAGCCGACGGTATTATTACGCCACCTATTTCTGTAGCCTCTGCTATTGAAGGATTAAATGGTGTGCATGGATTGGAAAATATAATTGTGCCTGGAAACTCATTAACCATTGGTATTGTTATTGGAATAATTACTTTATTATTTTTCTTTCAACAGTTTGGAACTAAAATTATCGGGAGTGCTTTTGGCCCTATTATGTTTATTTGGTTTGGTATGATCATGTTTTTGGGCGTTATCCAAATTCTTCATTTCCCTAATATCATGGCAGCACTTAATCCCTATTACGCGCTTAATTTATTAATTCGTTATCCAAGAGGTTTCTGGTTATTAGGCGCCGTTTTTCTATGTACTACTGGTGCTGAAGCATTGTATTCAGATCTGGGGCACTGCGGTAAAAAGAATATACAAGTAAGCTGGATCTTTGTAAAGATCGCGTTGGTTGCAAATTATTTTGGTCAGGCAGCGTGGTTATTAAATAGCGGCAAAACTACATTAGGCACTTTAAATCCATTTTACGAAATAGTGCCACATTGGTTTTTATTGTCGGCAATTATTATTGCTACAATGGCTACAATTATTGCCAGTCAGGCATTAATAAGTGGATCATTCACATTGATCAGCGAAGCTGTTAGTATGAATTTTTGGCCGCGTATTACTATTAAATATCCTACAGATATCCGCGGACAAATTTATATACCAAGTATCAACTGGATATTGTATGCAGGTTGCGTTGGTATGATGCTGTATTTTAAGGATTCAAGCTCAATGGTAGTAGCATACGGGTTTTCAATTACAGTGGCAATGATCATGACTACAACGTTGATGTTCTATTATATGAAGTTTGTAAAAAAATGGCACCCGATTATTATCGCATTGATCTTATGTATTTTTATATCAGTCGAATCTTCTTTCTGTATAGCGAATGTTGTTAAGCTGGCTGCTCGGTGGAAATTCCTGATATTTGAAATAAGCCTTGTGTATGTTATGTATATCTGGTTCAAAGCAAGAAAAATTACAAATCAGTTTCTTCAATTTGAAAAT
>DATHNB010000067.1:0-12772 GCA_035486495.1 Ferruginibacter sp.
TTTCTGCTAGTAAAGCAGAAGCATTACCATTCTCATAAGAAGAAAAAGGACCAATACCGGGATTAGTAAAAATAATATGGTCCTCATTAGCAACAAGAACAAGGTGTAGAGCAAGTTCTGTTCTATAAACTCCATCAACTCTGTTTACGGATGTTAATATTGCAGATAGTGTTTGTGCAACGGTTGGGGAACTTAATCCTGTCGCAGCAATAGCATACTCGCCCGTACAGGCAACAGCTAAGCGATAAGTACTCAACTGTGTACCGCTACACAATGGTCCGGATAATATTTGAGCACCCCTTTGTAAGCTTGTTTCAGCCTCAAGTTTAGACTGTTCGGGTTCTGAAAATGTGCCGCTTTTTTTTGCATCCGATTTGAAATATGAAATATAATTTACTTTATCGCCTTGTGTATACGGATCAATTAAAATTTCGCCGGTAACGGAAGATATGATCAATACGTGGAATCCAAAAGTTGTCCAATCTGCTTTAATTATTGCTGTACTATCGTCAATTCCTTTTCCCATATACGTTTTTAGGTCCGGATATTTTGCCGCAAGTCCAGGTTCCATTACAGAACTTTCCCAAATACGAAACCTTTTGGTACCACCATTAGGCATTGGTATTTGTATAATGGGCGCATTATTATTTGTATTATTTTCTACTGGAAGATTTTTTAAAAAGGCATGCAGCCCTATAGTATCTAACGATAAATTACGGAACTTCCCAGGAGTAATATTTTTTGCTATCGCGGAAGAGCTAGCTGGAGCAGTTACATCTTTAAAAAAACCTGTTTGCGCATTTGCACAAAAAGCACAAAAGCACAAAAGAATAAAAACAATAATCTTTTTAGAAACGTGTTTCATTACAGGTTTAGCTTTTACTACATAAAGGTAGAAACAATATCATGGAAAGCAATACCATTGCTCTTTAACAAGATGTTATTACATGCAAAAAGGTTGCCTGTTTAAATATTCTATTTAATTAAGGATTATGAGAAAGTTGTGGTTTTTTTCTAAATTTTACAGTCTTCTGAGTATAATCATTACATAGAACACTAATGTTTCCATCTACTTCTAATACACAAAGATCCACCTTATCGACATTTTCAACACCGTGTTCGCGAATAGCTCTTTCCAATTCATCAGCCGACATCATCGCTTCCTTTAATCCACTTTTTAATATTACACCTTCGTGTATTAAAATAATTTTTTCACCCTGAACCAGTTTGCTTAGACCCGGAGATATTCTTAATAAAAATTTGAAAATATAATTACAAATAAACAAGCCTAGTGCCGCACAAATTCCTCCTTGTAAAGAAGTGTCATCCCCGACCATTGCATTCTGTACGCTATTACTAATTAATAATATAAATACAAGATCTATAACGGACAACTGTGCCAATTCCTTTTTGCCAAATAACCTAATAGCAAAAATTATAAAGAGATAAACTGCAACTGATTTCCCCGCAATGCTTAAATAATGTAATATCGTATCCATATCTATTTTAAATTTTAAAGCAAACTCTGTGCAAGTTACTTATATTAACAAAAAATGATTTGTTTTTTACTATTGATCAAAAAAACATTGTTAAAATATAAGTTTTAGTACATTGCGGACACATCAATTATTAAACTAATTTTTATGGAAGAAATCGAAGTTCCTACCGAAGGTTTACACGAACAAATTAATGAAAAGGCTGAAGAGGCTTTTGAAAAAAAAGAAATGAAATGGATCTTATTCGTAGCCATTTCTACTGCATTAATGGCTGTATTTGCTGCTATTGGCGGATTAATGGCCGGTCATTATTCTGATGACGCCATGATACAACAGATCAAAGCATCAGATCAGTGGGCTTTTTATCAGGCCAAAGGAATTAAAGCAGACATACGTGCAATTAAACCGGAAGCTTTTCCTATGAGCACACCCGTAGATTCTTTGAAAAAAGAGCAGGCTGTTATAATGGAAAAAGCCAAAGCAGATGAAGAAGAATCAGAAGCCGATTTGGAGAAGCATAGTATTCTCGCACGTTCTGTTACGCTATTACAAATATCAATTGCTATTTCCGCTATCGCCATTATTACTCAAAAAAAGTTTTTATGGATAGCAGGCATCGTACTGGCCGCGGGTGGATTATTTTCTTTTTTCCATGCGCTGTTATAATTCATAATTAAGGAGCGACAATACTTTTAGTTTGCAAAGTATTTGCACTAAAATATCCTAATGCTCCTCCTTGCATATTACTTACAGGATTACCGGGAGCCGCACTTTGGCTGCTTCCGGTAGATGCCTGGTCAAGGCTATACCAATATTCATATACATTCTTATCTATACATTGCATATCAACTTTTACAATATCTCCTGAATTTATATTTTTATTAGCAATACTATCACTACCAAAAATATTTAGCGGCATAATCATTTTATTGCCGTCTGTCAGATCATCATTTTCCGCAAATACAGCCTCTTGTTGTGTTCCATTTACATATTCAACAAACCGGTAACTATTTCCTTTGCCAATAGGGTCCTGGTATTGAACATTGGCAACTTTTTTTCCTGAACCAAATGAAGTGTTCGTTGAAATAAAAAGACTATCAAACGGAACTTTTGTTGGCATTGTTGACGTTGCTATAAATGTTTTTCCGGCAACAAGCACATTTAATGTGTAAGTATGATTTTGTTGACCAACTAATGTTGGAGATGTATAAACGCCACTATCCGTTGCCGTAAGTGTGGTAACAACACCACTGTCATTTGTAATAGTAACCACAGCGCCTGTTATACCAACAAAACTATTATTCGCGTAAAAGTCTTTCGTCTGACTTATTAAAACCTGTGCGGTTCCAATAGAATCAGTTATGGTTCCTTCAACAACATATTCCGGCGTAGCATTATTTAATTTAAGCGTTATAACTTTTGTACAAGAATTTATTATAAATAAAAGAAAAAAGAACGCGCAAATTTTTATAGAATATTTCATCACTATTAAAATTTAAAATTGTAAGAAATTGAAGGAATCATTTTAAACAAAGAGGTTTGAACAGCTTCTGTTTGTGTTGGGTCTGTCGGGCTTTGTTGAAAATCTATTGTATAAGCATTTGCCCTTCCATAAGCATTGTATAAACTAAAGTTTAGTTCGGATGAATAATGTTTATGTTTTTTTAACTGACAAGTCGCGCTAAGATCTAACCTATGATAATCAGGGAATCTGTATTGATTACGGCCTGTATAATAAAATACCGGCGCGCCACTTATAATATATTTTCCACTAGGATACGTAACTGCTGCTCCGGTATAAAAAACCCAATTGGCAGCAAACGACCATTTTTTATTGCGTTGATAAGAAAGTGTTATTGCAATATTATGTGTATGATCTTGTGTAGCATTATACCATTGGTTATTATTAATGCCATCGATCTTCACTTCCGTTTTTGATAACGTATAACTTACCCAGCCTGTAACTTTCCCCACTTGTTTTTTCAACAACATTTCTATTCCGTAAGATCTGCCTATTCCAAAAAGCAATTGTGATTCGATGGCATTGTTATCATATACGTTTGCTCCATCTCTGTAATCTATTTGATGTTGCAGTGCTTTATAATATGTTTCAAGCGTTAGCTCATATTTATTGTTATCCAAATTTTTATAATAACCCAATGCAACCTGATCAGAAATTTCAGGCTTAATAATATTTGTGCTTGCTACCCATTTATCTGTAGGCAAAGAAGCTGTAGAGTTAGAAATAAGATGAAGGTTTTGAACATTTCTTACATAAGAAGCTTTAACAGAGGTAGAACTATTAAATACATAACTAACCGCTAACCTTGGTTCCAAGTTCCAATATGTTTTTACAAACTGACCTGGAGCATAATGAAGTGTATCCGTTACATTTCCTGCGCTATCAATGTTATAAAAATCACCCTTGCCTAAAATGCTAAATCCCGTAAGACGCGCGCCGTAAGTAACATTTATTTTTTGAGAGGCTTGCCAAGTATCGCTTACATAGAAGGCATTTTCCCACGAGTACCTATCCTCAAGGCTGCTACTGTTAATGCTTGAACCCGAACCTGCAGAAACCTCCCCAGGACGCATAGTATGAAAAATGGTATTGAAGCCAAAACGAATATTATTTGTATTATTTAAAAACAACTGAAATTCTTGTTTCAGGTTCCAGTCCTTTATCTGAGAAAAAATATTTGCATTGATCACTCCGCTATTGATAGTTATCTTATCGTCGTAGTCACTATATATTAATGATGTGTTTGAAAAAAGTTTATCATTAAAAATATGGTTCCATCGTAAGGTTGCTGTTGCATTTCCCCAGTTCAATCCAAATGTTGACTTAAAGCCGAGATCATCTCTTCCAAAATATCCGGATAAATAAAGTTTATCATTTTTGCCTAATTCATAATTCATTTTTGCATTCAGATCATAAAAATAAAGTTGGTCGTGGTTGATATTTGAATCTGGAGAAAGTTTAAGAAAAAGATCCGCATAAGTTCTTCTTCCGGAAATTAAAAAAGACGATTTCCCTTCTTGTATCGGACCTTCTACATTTAATTTCGCAGAAATTAATCCTACACCACCGCTCACCTTATAATCCTGGTTATTACCATCATTCATTGTAACATCAACAACAGATGATAAACGTCCTCCATATTGCGCAGGCATTCCGCCTTTATAAACCGTTACATCTTTAACAGCATCCGGATTAAACGTAGAGAAGAAACCCAAAAGATGAGACGCATTATACACAGGTGCCTCATCTAACAAAATAAGATTTTGATCAGCCGCACCTCCCCGAACATAAAAACCACTATTGCCATCTCCAGAAGATTGTATGCCAGGCAGTAGCTGAATTGCTTTCATTACATCTCTTTCTCCAAACAAAGCAGGTATCCCTTTTATCTCATTCACCGATAATTTCTCTACCCCCATTTGAGGACTTGTAATACTTCTTCCTTTAGGTATGGACCGTATTGTTACTTCATCCATTTGTGTAGACGCGTCTGATAAAAGAGCTTTGATTTTTAGATTTTTATTTAGTGTTATTTTTTGAACACTAGGAGCTAATCCAACAGAAGTAATTTCAATTGTATATTCACCTGCAGATAAGGTAATTGAAAAAAAGCCATACTCATTACTGATTGTTCCAAAAGATGTGTTGACAATTCTAATAGAAGCACCAATTAATGTTTCTCCTGTTTTTTGTGATGTAACGGTTCCGCTGATTGTAAATTTTTCTTGTGCTTTCGATCCCATGCATATCATCATAAACAAAATGCACAGAATTGGTTTGGTTAGTTTCATTCAATTATTTTTATTCTACAATTATTTTTTTGTTTTTAACGGCCTTAATAGATCTTCTATCCCGTTTATTTTTATTTCATAAATAGTTTCTAATAACACGCCCAACTTTCCCTCAGGAAATCCTTTTCGTTGAAACCATTCTAAATAATGCACAGGCAAGTCGCAGAGTAATCTATCCTTGTATTTTCCAAAAGGCATTTTCATGCTAACCAATTGAATCAATAATTCAGGGTTGGCTTTTGGTTCTTCCATTATAAAAATTTGTTGCGAAGTTAATGTATAAGTTGTGTCAACTAATTCTTATAAAAAACATAACAGGTTTTTATGATTTGGTTAGATGTTTTTTATTACGGTTAAATTAATAATCAGTGTTGAACGAAAACATGCAAAATCTATATTCACAGGCAGACGAATCAGAACGAATTATATTTTAAATATTGCAATTCTTTTAAGTTAATAACATTAAAATAATCCCGGTTGCATGAACTGCGGTTTCTTTAAATGCAAATTATCTATTTTGTTTAATTTATCTACAAGATAAACAGTAAGCTCAGGCGATAAAGCTTCATTATGCATGTGCATAAAAAAATACAATTCCTCTAACCCCTTATCACGCCAGTACTTTATTCTTTCAACCCATTTATCTATTCTTACATAATCTGTAGGATGTAAACTATTGCCAACATAACGAATAAATGTTTTTGGTATGGTTAATTCCATGTGAGCACAGTCTCGTCTGCCTGCCGTATCGGTAATTACTGCTCCAATGTTTAGATGTCGGAGCGTATCAAATAATTCTTTTCGAATTATTGTATCAGCAAACCAATTGGGATGACGAACTTCTAAAAAGAATTGTAAATCTGTAGGTAACGATCGTAAATATTTGAATAGTTTTTCTTTACCTGCCGGAGAATATTTTTCGCTGATCTGTAAAAATATAGGGCCGAGATGTTCTTTGAATGCCAGTATACCGTCTAAGAAAGCGGTTGTCATTTCTTCAACATTATTAAAACTACTGTAGTGGCTGATTATTTGCGGGATCTTCGGACAGAATTTAAAATCTACACCTTTTGCTTTTGAGGCCCATTTAGCAATGGCTTCTGCATCGTAAATTTTATAGTGAGTCGCATTTAATTCAATGGAATTATAATGCTTAACATATTGCTCTAAAAAGTTGCTGTCTTTTGTTCCTTTAGGATAAATTTTTCCTAGCCATTCTTTTCTTCCCCATTTTGCACAACCAATATATATTAAAGGCTCTTTTGCATTTTTACCTTTTAAAACTAATTTGTTTTCAAAAGGATCTAGTGGTAAAGAAAAATCAACATGCGCTAATTCTGAAGGATCTACTTTTCCAAATTCCATAATAAAATTATAAAGTGAAGTAGATAGAAGAACAAAATTTATCTGCCAAAATCATCTTGAACTCTTATGATATCATCTTCATCAGATGGATGATCTTCTTGAGTATGTTGCCATATTTCAGCAACAATACCCCATTGACCTGTTCCAACCAAACGGTGTCTTTCTCCTTGTTTTAGTTGAATGATGTCTCCCGGTTTTAAAACGTGGTGATTTCTTTCTTCATCATCATCGCTTGTTACAACATCTGCTTTTCCGCCAATAAGTTTCCATATTTCTGCACGACGATGATGGTACTGCCAGCTCAATCTTTTTTGTGGAGCAACAATTAAAATTTTGGGACTAAGTGTTTGTGCGATCTGAAGATCTTCTTTTTTTAAATGCGGAAAATAGGTTGCAATAAAAAGCTCGGTCTGAGATTCATCAATCACAAAAAAACCTCCCCAAGGACGGGAGCTATCTTGTTTAACTATTTTGAACTTTAAATCTTTCAGATATTTTTCTACATCGATAAAAACATCTTCTTTGCTAATATGCACGTTATAAAAAAGAGTCATAATAATTATCTGCCCATGTAAACCATTAGTATTTGAACATCGCTCGGATTAACTCCAGAAATTCTTGATGCCTGTCCTAAGGTTTGTGGTTTTATTTTTGTAAACTTTTGTCTTGCTTCGTTTGATAATGAAACTAATTTATCATAGTTAAAATTATCAGGAATATGTAAGTCTTCTAACTGACTCATTTTGGCAACGAGTTCTTTTTCTTTTTCGATATAAGTATCGTACTTAATTTGAATCTCTGCCTGTTCAACCGAAAAAATATCAAAATTTTCCAATGCCGTTTTTATTTTCGGAATGGCTTTAACCATATCCTTCAAACTAACATTTGGTCTTCTTAAAACTTGTTCTGTTTTTTGTCTGCTTACTAACGGTGACGAATATACGCTTTCAAGCATTCCATTCGCATCCTCTGGTTCTAAACTTAATTTGTTTATTATTATTTTAATTTGTTCTACCGCTTCTCTTTTTAGTATCACCTTATCCATTCTCTCCTGAGAGGCAAGACCTATGCGATAACTTTTTTCTGTTAATCGTAGATCTGCATTATCCTGTCTTAATAAAGTTCTGAATTCTGCTCTACTTGTAAACATACGGTAAGGCTCATCTGTTCCTTTGTTAATTAAGTCGTCTATTAATACACCAATATATGCTTCGCTTCTTTTCAATACAAAAGGCTCTAGCTCTCTTGCATTTTGATGTGCATTGATTCCTGCCATTAGCCCTTGACAAGCAGCTTCTTCATAACCCGTTGTTCCATTTATCTGACCTGCAAAAAATAAATTCTTAATTAGCTTTGTTTCTAAAGTAAATTTTAACTGAGTTGGTGGGAAGTAATCATACTCAATAGCATAGCCCGGTCTGAACATTCTACAATTTTCAAATCCGGGAACCAATCTAAGTGCTTGAATCTGAATATCTTCTGCCAAAGAAGTTGAAAACCCATTTACATATATCTCTACTGTATTAAAGCCTTCGGGTTCAACAAACAATTGATGTCTATCTCTTTCTGCAAAACGGTTTATTTTATCTTCTATACTCGGACAATACCTTGGACCAGAACCTTGAATTCTTCCCTGGTACATCGGGCTTTTATCAAATCCGCTTTTTAATAGCTCATGTACCTTATCATTTGTATAAGTGATCCAGCAACTACGTTGTTGTTCTGGTTTGATCCTTTCCAGATCAAGGAAACTAAAACCAATTATTTCCTCGTCTCCTTTTTGCTCTTCCATTTTAGAATAGTCAAGGCTTCTACCATCAATTCTTGGTGGGGTTCCTGTTTTAAGTCTTTTACTTTCGAATCCCAGAGAAACCAATTGTTCTGTTATACCAGTTGCTGCTTTTTCGGCCGCTCTTCCTCCTCCAAAATTCTTTTCTCCAATATGTATCACACCATTTAGGAAGGTCCCATTAGTAAGAACCACAGCCTTGGATTTTATATCATGACCTAAACCTGTTTTAACACCGCACACTTTTCCCTCTTTTACAACTAAACCATTCACCGCGTCCTGGTAAAAATCTACATTAGGAGTATTCTCTAACATCTCTCTCCATTTACCAGCAAATAGCATTCTATCGCTCTGCGCTCTCGGACTCCACATTGCCGGCCCTTTAGATACATTCAGCATTCTGAACTGTATCATACTCATATCTGTAACGATACCACTATACCCACCTAGTGCATCTATCTCTCTTACAATTTGACCCTTAGCAATACCACCCATAGCAGGATTACAGCTCATTTGAGCTATTGTTTGCATATTCATGGTAACAAGCAGCACCTTGCTACCTAAGTTGGCAGCAGCGGCAGCAGCTTCGCAACCGGCATGGCCGGCACCTACTACTATGATATCGTATTCTGGAAACATGATTGCAAAGGTACTAATAGCTTAAAGCTTTTTAAAATCTATATTGAAAAACAAATGCTCCACGTGGAGCATTGCAGGGAATCCCTTGAGAATGTTCCACGTGGAACATTACTTAAAGTATAGTTTGAGATACTTGTCTTCTACAGCCCTCATCATCCTTTTGTCTTCGGGTTTATTATCCTTATACCCACATAAATGTAATACTCCATGAAATATTACTCTGTGGAGTTCACTCTCAATAGTTACGCCCTGTTGGCTGGCATTATCCTTCACCCTGTCAATGCTCACATAAATCTCACCTTCTATTACTCCTTTAGTTGAAGAAAGATCAAAGGTTATTATATCAGTATAATAGTCGTGCTGAAGAAATTGTTTATTTATATCCAACAAATACTCATCGGAACAAAAAACGTATGTTAAAGAAGAGGCTGACTTCTTTTCTCTCTTAAATATACTAGCAATAAAATTCTTTAATCTTGTTCTATCCGCTAACTTAACATTCTTATCAGTAAAAAAAAATTGAACTTTCATATCTTATTTTCTAAAATCGAAATTATAGAACAATAATGAATGAATACTTTTGTAGCTCATTAAAAAGCCTGAAATGAATAAGCGTCTCTCAGAAATCAAAGTTGGCAAGACCGTTATAATAAGGGCCTTTGAAAAAGATGATATTTTTCTTAAATTAATGGAAATGGGCTGTGTTCCGGGAGAAACTATCATAGTAGATCAGGTTGCACCCTTAGGAGACCCTATATCTATTCTTGTAGCTGGATATAATCTTAGCCTTAGATTGAATGAAGCTGAAAATATTTGGGTTGAAGAAGTTGTTCTTGAAAAGAATAAAATTTAATAATAATCTAACAGCCAATAGCTTATGAAAATAGGATTATACTTTGGCTCTTTTAATCCAATTCATATCGGTCATCTTATTATAGCTAATCACGTAGCTAACAATACTGATCTACAAAAAATATGGTTTGTTGTTTCTCCTCAAAATCCTCTTAAGCAATCTTCTTCTTTATTAAATGAATATGATCGTTTACACCTTATCAATATTTCCATTGAAGGAGAAAATAAATTAAGAACATCTAATGTAGAATTTGGCTTACCAAAGCCTTCCTACACAGTTGATACTCTTACTTATTTGACAGAAAAATTTCCTGAGCATGAATTTTCTATAATAATGGGAAGTGATAGTTTTTCAAATATCACCAAATGGAAAAACTACTTAATCATTTTAAAAAACTATTCCCTATATATATATAAACGTCCTGGATTTGATATAGATATCTGTTTAAAAACAGATCTTATATTATTAGATGCTCCATTACTAGAAATTTCGTCTACCCGTATACGTGAGTTAATAAAGAATAATAAATCTATAAAATACTTAGTACCAGACTTGGTGAAAGAAGAAATTGAAAGAAATGGTTATTACAAATAATATTTAAAACATCCAGCCTAATAAGAGACAAAATAATACAACAACGGGAGCCGGTATTCTTGTAAAACTCAACACAATAAAAGTTGCTATTATAACAGAGATGTTTAAAAAACTTATTCGATTAAAAGACATAATAGAAACGTCTTTTAATAAATAAAAAGTTGCCGCAATCATTAATCCAACTACTACTGCATTAATTCCTTCGAGTGCCCGATAAACAAGGACAAATTTTTTAAAATATTGCCAGACAGGAAAGAAAAATAATACCAATAAAACGCTAGGTAGAAAAATAGCAATAGTTCCAATAAGACATCCTATTATTTGCATCTTCGTTCCTTCATCTTTTAATGCAATACCTCCGGTATAAGATGCAATAGCAAATATTGGCCCGGGAATAGCACGTACCATACCAGCACCTGTTAGAATTTCATCTCTATCTATTTTTATTATTTCCTTTTTACTATCAGCAAATTTTGCATCAGTTGGCCGCGCAACATATTGATCTAAGATCATTGGAATTAAAACATCGCCACCACCAAAAACAAAACTTCCAAACCTATAAAAGTTTTCAAAAAGATTATATGCTTTTCTATGTTGCCAATTTTCCTTCCTGGCAGATTCACTCAAAAAACCGGCAATAATAAATACTAAAAGAAATAACCAAATATTCGTCCAGCGAATATGTCTTGGTTTAACTACTTCCACTTCGGGTATACGTTTACTACTAAAATTTGTTGCAATACCACCCAAAATAATAAGTAAAGGGAACACCCATGGTGTTTTAAATAACAGATAAGTTACCGTTACAGAAATAATCAATATTATCTGCGTAATTAAATTATTAACTGAAATCTTAAATGCCCTTACGGCTGCAAAAACTAAAAATCCGATAGCCATCGGCTGAATAAACTGAAAAAAACTATTCTCAAGATTTGTAGCTCCTATAGCTGCCACTAAAAAAGACAATGCACTCATTACAATACAAGCAGGTGCGATCCAAACTAATAGCGTTAAAACAGCTAACAATATACCACCTTTTTTATAACCAATAAGTGTGATAGTCTGTGTAGAAGAAGCGCCAGGAAGCATTTGACAAAAAGAAACATATTCCATTAATTCCTCTTCAGTAATATCATTTCTCCTTTCAACAAAAGTCTTCATCATCATTCCAAAATGACCCGGTCCGCCAAATGCAGTAACGCTATGTAGCAAAACAGTCTTTAAAAATGATATTTGACGAAGCAATCTCATCAGCTAAAATAAAATATAATTACCAACTTAAAAACCGAATAATTTGAATGGTAATTATAACCCATATTCTGCACTGATAGCCAACATTCTTTCAATTGGCTTTTTTGCAGCTATACGTAATTCTTCATCCATAGTAATTTCAGGAAGTTCATACTCCATACATAAATACAATTTTTCCAGTGTATTCAATTTCATATAAGGACAATCATTACAGGCACAATTAGTTATAGGGGGTGCAGGAATAAATATTTTATCAGGACTATCTTTTTGCATTTGATGTAATATTCCTGTTTCAGTAACCACAATAAATTCTTTAGTATCATTCTTTTTAGAATAATTTAATAAGCCTGTCGTACTACCAATATAATCAGCAACATTTAATACAGCTTCTTCACATTCAGGATGCGCTATTACTTTTGCTTCAGGATGACGAATTTTTAATTTGATTATTTTCTCTAAACTAAATATTTCATGAACCATACAAGCACCATTCCATAAAATCATATTTCTCCCAGTCTTCTTATTCAAATAAGCACCTAAATTTTTATCCGGAGCAAAAATAATTCTCTGATCTTTTGGCAAATTTTCAATAATAGTTTGTGCATTACTACTGGTACAAATAATATCACTTAAAGCCTTCATACCAGCTGAACAATTGATATATGTTATAACTAAATGATCAGGATATTTATCTTTAAATATCTTAAATAAATCCGGTGGAGCCGAATCACTTAAAGAACAGCCTGCCTTTAGATCAGGTAACAAAACTTTCTTATTAGGATTTAATATTTTAGCCGTTTCTCCCATAAAATGAACACCAGCAAAAACAATCATATCAGCATCTGTTTTTGCAGCCTGCTGTGCTAAACCTAAACTATCACCAATAAAATCTGCTACATCCTGAATATCCGGTTCCTGATAATAATGCGCTAAAATAATTGCGTTCTTTTCTTTTTTAAGTCTTTTTATTTC
>DATHNB010000068.1:0-2509 GCA_035486495.1 Ferruginibacter sp.
GGAAACACAAGCTTGGCAATAATTAAAGGAATTACAGGTTTTTGGGGAAATTCATATGCACTCATTGCAGATGCTATTGAATCAACAACTGATATTTTCTCTTCTTTTCTAGTTTTATTCGGGCTAAAATATGCGAATAAACCTGCCGACAAAAATCACCCATATGGACACGGACGGGCAGAACCATTAATTACATTTTTAGTGGTAAGCTTTTTAATTACATCTGCAATAATCATTGCCTATGAAAGCATTAAAAATATTGGGACACCTCATGAATTACCAAAGGTGTGGACACTATTTGTTCTGGCACCATTAATTATTTGGAAAGAAATTTCTTTTCGATTAGTAATGAAAAAGGCTAAACAGACCAATAGCTCTTCATTAAAAGCAGATGCCTGGCATCACAGAAGCGATGCAATTACTTCTGTTGCCGCATTTATTGGGATATCGATTGCTTTATATTTTGGCAAAGGATACGAGACAGCAGACGATTGGGCTGCATTGTTTGCATCCGGTTTTATACTTTACAACAGTTACTTAATTTTCAGGCCTGCACTTGCTGAAATTATGGACGAACATTTGTATGACGACGTTATTGAAGACATCAGAAAAGTATCTCTAACTGTTGAAGGAATAATAGATACTGAAAAATGTCTCATTAGAAAAGCAGGAATGAAATATCATGTAGATCTTCACGCAATAGTGGATGCCCACATTTCAGTTAAGGAAGGACACGAAATAGGACATAAGCTTAAAGACACCCTAAAACTTAACATGCCACAATTGGGACATATTCTAATTCACATAGAACCCAATGAATAAACAAGTCAAGATAACAACACTAGACATTTTAGCAATACTGCAGAAAAACAATAACAGCAAACATATTTTTGTACCCAACACTGAACTTCTCAATCTTCTCCTCAAATATTGAAAGCATCAATGATTATATTGTATCTTTGGTTTACTACTTTTTAAAAGTATATTCTATTAGAGATTAAATTCTTCTTGCAAAAATTTCATAAAATCAAATCCTTTCATTTTTTCTTCCCCTAAATCAAACTCTTCATTCAAATACACTTCCCAAAAATCTGAACGTTCTATTTGACTCATAAAAAGATAGAAGTGATAGATGCTTTGCTTTTGTTCTTTGGTTAAAAGTGAAACCGTCTCGGTAAATCTGCTTGCTATATAACCTTCTCTTTTATATGTTTCAGAAATATAGAAATGTAAAATGCTGTTTATGGTACGATCTTTCCGTATCATTAAAAAAGGCAGATAAAACCGTAAGCCTTTGGCATCCATGAAGCAATACCTCGAATCATCGGGATCAACATTTTTAAATAGCACAAGCAATTGTGTCCAGTCATTTCGTTCATCTTTTGCCTTCTCTGTTTGATATGCTAAACTGTCTGCTTGCAAATAATCATCCATAGCACCAGCTTCAAAATACCCAACACCATCCTCTAATACAACACCTTTAAAGGCTGCATAAATTTCCTGTTCAATATTGCGCCATTTTGATTTCTGATTGTCCATCATTTATAAAGAGCTTTTTTATAAAGAAATCCATAGTAAGTTTATTCCTTTCATTTTTGATTCATCTCAATGGGTATCCCTGATTGGAGCTACCTTTTGATATAGGAGTTAACATCTAAATCCCATTAATCATGCCTATACCTCCCCGTCCTTACAACTCTTTTCTTTCTGAAAATATTAAATATGTATCGATGGTTGATCTTAATTACAATTTTATCGGCTTCTCCAAATTCGAATACGTATGTTTTTGATTTAATTGACGTATCACAATTGATTCTATATTTTTTTACAACTACCTTAATTTTATCTGTTGGCTTGACCGAATCAGGCAAATAAATATTACCGACATTTACACCAGACCTATATTCAACATTATTAATAAAAATATCCGCATTGCTATAATAATAAGGTCGCTTCCGTTTATTTTTTAAAACGTTAACCGTTATTCCTGAACTATCCTTTTCACTTACGATTATAACAGTTTTAACAAAATCAGAGGCATGGGAATCGTACGAGCTGATTAATGTTTTGAAAAATAAAAAAGCACTAATTATATTGGTAAAAATAGAGAAGTAAAATGGCTTTGTATTTTTCAGCTTAATGGTTTTTAGCTGGTCTTCATGATAAACTCCACAAACGTTACCATAATTCGATAGTATCTCATTGAAATATTCTTCGTCCTTATCTCTGAAATCGTAAATTTTTTTTTGACAATTGCTACAATATCTCTTTACTTCATCATACGGTAAAGAATCATAATCAACTGTACAGGGCTTCGGAATGCTTATGTCTTTAAATCGAATCATCACAAAAACGGCCAAATATCAATGCTGTAAAAAGATAGTAAAGTTATTTAAGAATTAAAACTTATACGAAAATTTTCAAGAAATAAGGAATACCTATACTACCCACCTTATTTAAGGGCATACCATCATTTATACAAAGGTGCAACAATATGTACAACAACAGT
>DATHNB010000069.1:0-3246 GCA_035486495.1 Ferruginibacter sp.
CATAATGATGCCATTTCTCTATTGGCAATTAAATAAACTGCGTATATAATAAATGTAAATACTAAGATGGCACTCATAGATATTTTATACGTTTTCCCTTGCAATAAAGAAAGATTAAAGGCTATTAATAAAATAGATAGCAAACATAATTGTTGCATATATCTTATCTCAACATGAAAAATAACCAAAGGCACAAGATGTAACGCTAAAAGAAGAGTCAAAATACTTATGGCATATTTATACAATTGTAATTTATCGCTATTATTAAATAACATTATTCCAATAAAAAAATAATAAAAGAATGGGATAAATAATGGATGAGCAAATATTTTCAATAGCTCCTTGCACATGTAGGACACATTCGATAAAAATTGTTTTGGATTTTTAAGAATGGCTTTGGAGATTTTGAAATCATTTTGTTCAGGCGTTCCGATATATGGAATAGATTTTTCAACTCCTACCTGATGATCTATCCCTTGGGCAAATATAATAGAATAAGTATCTGTAAAAGTAAAATAGCTATATGTATCATCCGTAAAAATTCCAGGATGATTATTAGGTAAACTTTTATTAGAAACGAATTGCTGATGTGCAAATACAAATAAGATAATTATCCCCAAATAAATTCCAAATGCCTTAAGAAAAAGCAGATAGTTATCCCTTTCTTTAAAAATCAAGATGGAAGATATTGTTATGACCAAAAATGCGCTTATAACAAATATAGTTTCAGGCCTTATAGCTATAGTAATCACAGCCAGTACACTTCCAACAAAAACATATCTTAATTCTCTATATTTAAAAAAGCAAATAAAGTAAAACAAAGCTGCAAACTCAAAAGCATTTCCTAATACTACTGAATGTGAATACCCTGCTACAGCTACAGTCAAATTAGGGAAAAATAAGGCTATTACAATTGTAATAACTGCTATATGCTCATTAAATAAAAGCAGTGCTATTTTCGATAAGTAAAAAACTATAGCACTTGAACCAATGACATAAATAATAACAGAAGCCACCTTTAAGCTTCCGAACAATGTTGTAAAAACATAAACAATTACTGAGTAGAAGGGCGATAAACTTACGCATATTTTATTGCCTGCAAAAAAATTCTGCCCTTCTTCATAATACATATCCTCCATACAAGGAATTTTATCAATAAACATAACAGTAAATAACCTAACAATAATTATTAGGATCATTAATAGATAAATTTTCTTTGTTTGATTCATTGTCATAACAGAATTTAATTCAATAAAATTATAATTATTAAAAGATGAAATTATAAGCGTCACCGCAATAGCTTTTTGCTAATGCCTGAATTATTACGCATATTTTGATAATCCATAATACTCTTCCATTGAGCATACATTGTAACCTTATGACCATCTAAACTTCTATGAAGGCTTGATGAAATAAAGCCTGGTATTTGTCTCACACTATCATTTGTAGCTGAAGTCAATAAATCAATAAGCTTTTGTTGATTCACAGGTTCAACAATGAAGATATTTATAAGTGTAACATAATTATTGTCTTTAGAAATTGTTGTCATATAGATAAGACTGTCAAGTTAAATAAACTCAAAAATAAAATATTTATTGAAAGGCAATTATTTATATATTCAAAATTATGTCATCAACACGTTTGATACATTACCAAATGAGAGAGACCTTCTAAACTGAAACATTATCGCTTTTCTCACTTTGATTGTCGTATAAGTAAAACCTAGAAAAATAAAAACATCCCATAAACGCCATCCACGAAAAATAATTAATACGCATTAGAAATAGATCGAAAAATATAAATAGGCAAAATGCAATAATTAAAATATTGTCAAATTTTCTTGTAAACAATCCTATAACAAACAGAAACTCTATACAAGTTCCAATAAAATAGAAGAGGTATGCTATCGAAGGGTGTTGTACCAGACAATAAATAATTTTTGTATACCAATCATGATCATTACTGGTAATATAGCCATTGTGCTGAAACAATAATATTCCCGCCATTTCTTCTATATTAAAAAGTCCCGCTTGTCTTATTTTCCAAAGTCCCGCAGAAACAAATATCAAAATAAATAAAAAACGCAGGCAATGCAAATAATAGTAAAATCCTTTTAAAGAATCGGATGAAAATAATAAAGGGATGAATATAAACCCTACAAATAATTCAGGACTCATATAGCAAACAGCGGAAAAAAATAATCCATATATTAAACTAAAAACTGAGGTACAAATAGCTATTAACATTTTGTAACGCATATTTTTATATACTGCAATAGTCAATAGTATAGGTAATCCAACGTACATAATATCAAAACACCAGCAGGTTACACTATTGCCTAATAATAAATGCTGAAGATCAGTGAGCATCAGAAAATTTCTCGTAAAATCAAGCCGATTAATAAAAAAAACGGGTTGCAAAGCAACAAACGTAACTCCATTGTATGCAAGCCAGCTGAAATTTAGCATAAAGCAACTACAATAGAATAGCGCAAATTGATGAATGTGTTTATTAGTTAGTAACAATACTTGTGAGTTTTAGCAGGGATGAAACAGGAACTAAGCGATCATTTTTCCATAAATATTTTTGTTCATAGGCCGCTAAGTTTGTAATAGGATAACCTACAATTCTCTCTACAAGCTGTATATACCAATGCGTAAATTCTTTATCAGAGATATTGTTGGTGTATTTCTCTTTTTGCATTAAATGCCCTATATATGCATGATCTAATATTCTTTTCATAGTTAAGAATGTACCTTCATTAACGGGCTTTTGTGCAACATAGTATTGCAAAGATATTTGCAAAAGATCTCTGTCAATAATAGAATATTTTGTCAGATCAATTATCTTATTATTAGCATATAATTGAATTACACGTTGCGTGTCGCTTATAAGAAACTTACCAGAATACATTCCATACTCAAATAAAGGCGCTGCAACAGCTCCCTGTTTATAATTAATATAACTCCATAGAAGTATAAATAATATAAAAGTCAATGTAATTTGCTTACTATAAGTCCATAGCTCTTTTATAAACATTCGATATTAGATATTTAATAAGTGGCTAAATTTTAAATATAGACAATCTCTTTTGAATTAACGTTAATCACTTTGCCATGAAGGCTTGATGAAATAAAGCCTGGTATTTTTCTCACACTATCATTTGTAGCTAAAGTCAATAAATCAATAAGCTTTTGTTGATTCACAGGTTCAACAATAAATATATTAATAAGCGTAACAAAATTA
>DATHNB010000070.1:0-5296 GCA_035486495.1 Ferruginibacter sp.
AGATATTTGGCAATACGTTAGAGGCTTTGATCGGTGCTATCTATCTTGATAAAAAATACGATAAGACGCAACATTGGGTAGAAAAGTCTATCATCATGCCATATTTATTTATCGATGATCTGGAAGGAATAGAGATTAATATCAAGAATAAATTATATGGCTGGGCCAATAAAAATGGGAAGGTCTTAGAGTTTGATACACTAGATGAAAAAATAATAAATGGCCGCCGGTTGTTTACAATGGGCGCATTGGTTGATAAAGAATTAATAGCACAAGGAAAGGGATATAACAAAAAAGACGCCAGTCAAAAAGCAGCGCAGTTAGCAGTGGACAAGTTAGGATTATAAAACTTAGAATTAACAAATGACATTTGGAATACTTGGTAGTGGTAGTTGGGGGACAGCCCTGACAAAAATTTTAACCAAAAACGGACAACCAATTTATTGGTGGAACCGCAGTGAGAAAGCCATTCAACAAATTATAGCTACGCATCACAATCCTCATTATTTACCAACAGCTTTTTTTGATACAAGCAATATAAAATTAACAACGGATCCTGCGTTAGTTATCAAACATGCAGATTGTATTGTTATTGCGGTACCATCAGCATACATAGCAGAAATATTAAACGGATTAGATAAAGATATTTTTAAAGGCAAAAAAATCATCAGCGCTATCAAAGGTATTTTACCGGAAGAAAATTTATTGTTGAATGATTATTTGAAAAAAGAATTTAATGTTGAGCTGGAAAATTATTTTGCTGTATTAGGTCCCTGTCATGCAGAAGAAGTTGCTGCCGAAAAATTATCATATTTAACTTTTTCCGGTGTCGATGAAAAAGGAACCATTGAAATAGCTTCTTATTTCAAAACAGCTTATTTGAATACGGTTGAGAATAATGATATCTATGGCGTACAATATGCGGCCATCTTAAAAAATATTTACGCAGTAGGAGCAGGCCTTGCACATGGGTTAGATTACGGTGACAATTTTTTAAGTGTACTGATAGCTAACAGCGCCGATGAAATGGCAGGCTTCTTAAGAAAAGTAGGCGTAAAAAATATTGAAGTAGGTACACTAGAGCATGATACTACCGAAAGTCATAAGCCAACAAATACTAACTATGCGGCTTCCGTTTATTTAGGTGATTTGTTAGTTACTTGTTACTCACTACATAGTCGTAATAGAACTTTTGGAACAATGATTGGTAAAGGGTATTCTGTTAAAACTGCACAACTGGAAATGAGTATGGTGGCAGAAGGTTATAACGCAAGCAAATGCATGTATATCATCAATCAAAAGATAAAAGCAGAAATGCCGATTGCAGAAACAGTCTATAATATTTTATGGAATAATTTATCTGCAGCAAAAGGGTTAAAGCAAATTGAGGATACGTTGGTGTAATGGCCGTTAGATTTAACAACTTTTTAAAAGTTGTTAAATCTAAAAGAATAAATCAGCTGCAATTCCATCAGCAAATAATTTACCTTCTTTGGTTAGTACAATCTTATTCGCATTAATTTTTATTTTATCCGTTGTTTCGTACTTGCTACTTGCTAGCAATATCTTGCTACTAAATTCTTTTCCAAACTTCCGCGAAATAATATCAAGATCCAATCCTTCCGTTGTTCTCAATGATGTCATAATATATTCGTTCAACTGCTGCGTAACAGTTAGTTTTTCTTCTTCAAAAGGAATTATATCTTTTTGCAAAGATTGAATATATAAAGCATTGTTAGCAACGTTCCATTTTCTGCTCACTCCATCAAACGAATGTGCCGATGGTCCAAATCCATAATAGTGTTTGCCTTGCCAATAACTACTATTGTGTTTGCTTTCCATCCCTGGTTTTGCGTAATTACTTATTTCGTAATGATTATAGCCTGCTTGCTGCATCCATTCCATTAATAATAAAAATTGTGCTGCTTGTTTTTCAGGATCAATAGGTTGTTTTTTATGTTGTGCAATTTGTTTTTCCAAAGCAGTTGAGGGTTCAACGGTTAGTGCATAACAAGATATATGTGGAATATTTTTTGCAATAACTATTTCCACATTTCTTTTCCAATTATCGTTATTCAATAATGGTGATCCATAAATCAGATCGATAGAAAAATTGGTAAATCCTGCTTCAATCACTTTATCAATACAAGCTAAAGATTCCGTTGCGTTGTGTGCCCTGTTCATCCAAATCAATTCTTCTTCTAAAAAAGATTGTATGCCAATGCTTAGTCGGTTAATTCCTGCTTGTTTCCACTGTAATAATTTCTTTGTTGTTATGTCATCAGGATTTGCTTCTAAAGTAATTTCCGCTAAAGTGCTAATGCTAAATTTTTGTTGCAGTGCATCAAAAATCAATAACAGGTCATCAATAGTAAGTATACTTGGGGTACCTCCGCCAAAATAAATAGTATCGATCATTTCGTTCGGAAAAGGCATTGGAGTAATAACAATTTCTTTCACCAATGCATCGATCAATGGATCTTTTTGTTGTAGCGAAGTAGAAAAATGAAAGTTACAATAGTTGCAAGCCTGCTTGCAAAAAGGAATATGTATATAGATGCCTGCCAATAGAATTTTTGATTTAATATTGATAATAGTTTAAACCAGTAATGCAGAAGAAATATTCAATATTCAATATTCAATATTCAATTATTATAATTGTCTATCTGCTTATTTCGATCACTGCCAGTGCGCAATATCAGTTGCGTATTCAATACGTAGACAAAGATAGTGCCTTTGACCGGGTGTCATTAAAATTGCAAACCAGTTTTAGTGACCGCATGGCTTGCACTATCTATATAAATAAATTGCGTCCTCAATTAAATGCCAAGGGGTATGCAGCAGCATCTATAGATAGTGTTGCATTAGATTCTACTTTTGCAACTATACAATTATTTGTTGGCAAACAACAGCATTGGGTAAAGTTGAATACAGATAATATTGATAAGAAAGCATTAAGTGAAAGTGGATTTGTGAGCAAACTTTTTATTGATAAACAGGTTAATATTTCACAACTGCAAAATGTAGAGCAGCATATATTGAATTATTATGAGATCAATGGTTATCCTTTTGCAGCCGTTTATCTAGATAGTATTCACATGAAAGAAAGTGAATTAACCGCCAGCTTAAAAGTAGATAAAGGCCCTTTATATCATGTTGATAGTATAAGGGTTCATGGCAAAGTAAATATCACCAACTCTTTTTTACAGCATTATCTTGATATACCTGATAATGGTATTTACAATAAAAATAAATTAGAGCAAATTGATAAAAAACTATCAGAGTTGCCATTTCTGGAAGAAGAACGGCCTGCAACAATAACGATGTTAGCTACAGGATCTACAGTTAATTTATATCTTAAACCTAAAAAAAATAACCAGTTTAATTTTTTAATCGGTTTTGCGCCAACCAATAGTCAGACCAATAAATTACAAGTAACAGGAAATGTAAACCTTAATTTGAAAAATTCATTGGGTACCGGTGAAAGTATTTTATTAAGCTGGCAGCAACTGCAAATAAAATCCCCCAAGTTAGATATAGCATATCAACAGCCATATATTCTAAAATCACCTTTTGGTGCAAATGTTGCTTTCGAATTATTTAAAAAAGATTCTACCTATATACAGATAAACGGACAAGTGGGATTACAATATCTTTTGTCGGCTACACAATCAGGTGAAATTTTTATTCAAAAGCAAGCGACCATTTTATTGGCATCAGGCGTTGATACATTAGAAGTGATAGCTTTAAAGCAATTGCCGCCTAATATAGATGTAAGTAGTACTGATGTTGGATGGAATTATAATTGGAGTAATACCAATTATAAACTTAATCCGACAACAGGAAATGATTTTTCACTATTAACTACTATAGGATTAAAAAACATCAGTAAAAATTCTACCATATTAAATATTCAGGACACTACTTTTAATTATGCATCCTTATATGATTCGATTAAACTGCATACTTACCAGTTCAAGATAAATGTTGCAGGTGACCATTTTTTTAAAACAGGCAAACAGGCTACCTTAAAAATAGGAGCTAATGTTGGGATATATAGTAGTCCGAGTACTTTTAGGAACGAACTTTTTCAAATAGGCGGTAATAGATTATTGCGTGGCTTTGATGAAGAAAGTATTTACGCAACGCAATACCTGGTTGGTACGGCAGAGTATCGTTTCATCGTCGGACAAAACTCGTACATCTTCAGTTTTGTTGATGTTGGCTGGACCCAAAGTAAGTATCAGGATTTTGATCAGAATGATAATTATATTGGAGGCGGGATAGGAATGGTTTTTGAAACCAAGCTAGGATTATTGAACGTAAGTTATGCGGTAGGTAGAGCCGATAATGTTCCATTTAATCTAAGCGAAGCCTCCAAAATACATTTCGGTTACGTTAACTATTTTTAAAATTGTTAATTACAATAAAATAATAATTATTATAAAAAGCAGAAGCTGTTTGATTGATAGCTATTTTTGTAATAATAAATCATCTTCTATATTGAAACAGGTATTTAATCTTATTTTATTTTTATTGCTACCTGCTTTACTATTTGCTCAACAGCAGGACACTGCAACTATTGTAAAAAAAGATTCAGTAATAAATACGGTTATAACAACTCACCCTGTTGTAGTATCGTATGATAGTGCTTTGAGAAAAATACTAAATAAGAATTTTTTTTTGAATGCAGGAGGTAATCCTGTGGCCATGCAAGACAGAGTAAAAAATCAACCCACAGATGATCTGCTGTTTTATATATTGGTAAGTATATTATTGGTGCTATCTGTTTTAAGTTTTTTCTATTCGCAATATTTTAATAATCTTTTCAGGGTATTTTCTAATGTTCCGTTGCGTCAGGGGCAATTAACAGATCAATTGCTGCAGGCAAAGCTTCCGTCTTTGCTATTCAATATTTTATTTACCATTACCGGAGGTATCTATGTTTATTTGATGTTTAGATACTATCATTCAGTACCAAAGTTTAAAACAGTACCTCTAATGTTATTTTGTATTGTTTTATTGTCAATTATTTATTTGGGTAAATTTTTGTCACTAAAATTTACCGGATGGTTAACCGGATATAAAGAGGTTACCAATACTTATTTATTCGTCATTTTTCTGATCAATAAAATTGCTGGTATTCTTTTACTGCCATTTATTATTATAATGGCATTTTCTGATAGTGGATTGGTTAGTTTTGGCGTAATAGTATCATTGATATTTATATGCTTGCTCATAGCACTTAGGTTTTATCGATCTTTCGGGTTATTAAAACATCAGTTAAAAATAAGTA
>DATHNB010000071.1:0-23972 GCA_035486495.1 Ferruginibacter sp.
AGAAACAACTGCTGTATACTTCGATGCAGATTATATCGGAGGCAGAAAAAGTCCATAATATAATTATAGACTTTAATGGTGCTGTCGGGGTCTGTTAGGCTTTGTAAAAAGCTGTTCACAGACTAGAAGTAATTGCAAAGTAATTACTCAGTGTATAATTTGATGATCCACACTATAAGATAAATACCAACAGTTGCAATTAATAATGCCGGGAGTACCGTACTTAGTAAATTGATTGATTTTTTTAACATGGTTTTTCTTTTTAATGGTTAGAGAATATATTTATTATTTTATAATTTATTATTTTATGCTCTTAGCTCGATTAAAAATTTAATTCTTAATAAACTGGTATTATATTCAAATAGGCAAACAAGCTAGAAAATTCGAACAAATGATCAATAAAAAGAGTTATTTCAATAGTAATAATTCTTCGATCAAGGAACTTAGTGTTAGAGTTTGAATTAAAAACAAATAATTTTAATATGTATTATTTTGTTGTTATTTAACACAAATATACAAGTATCTATTTAAAATAATACATATTAATTTAAATAATTTGAATTATTTGAACAAAAAATGCTCATTTTTCATCGAAATGATTGAAAATCAATAAATATTAAAAATGTAGTGGGGATAATATTTTTTAGAAAATAGCCTTTAAATCTACTTCTGCACCTATAATTGTAGTGATAATGGGTACATTTCTTCGTTTGCTCTCTTCAGTTATCCTGATTATTGGTTCATCCCAGGCGTGTAGCGATAAGGAGAATTTTGACCAATGTACGGGAAGTATTGTTTTAGCATTCAGGTCAACACCGGCTTGAATAACTTCCTCTGGCATCATATGTATATATTTCCAATATTGATTGTATTGTCCGCATTCTAATATGGCCAGATCAAATGGCCCGAATGCATTGCCAATCTTTTTAAAATGTGTATCGTAACCTGAATCTCCACCAATAAATATTTTCATTGTTGGTGTTTTAAATACGAACGACATCCATAAAGAACGATTGCGTTTAAACTCTCTTCCGGAAAAATGTCTTGCAGGTGTTGTGTTCACAATAAATCCGGGAGCAAGGGTAATTTCTTCGTTCCAATCTTTTTCTATGATCTTTTCCACGCCGTAACCCCAGTATTGAAGATGCAGTCCAACGCCTAGGCCCGTTATTACTTTTTTTATTTTTGGTTGAAGTTTTACAACTGTTTCATAATCTAAATGATCCCAGTGATCGTGTGTAATAAATAGGTAATCAATTTCTGGAATATCATCCGTGGTATAAATATCACTACCTCTAAAACTTTTGGTGGTAAACTTAATAGGAGATGCACTGCCACTGAAAACAGGGTCTACCAATATTTTCTTTCCATCAATCTGCATAAAATAAGAAGAATGGCCAAACCATACCAATACATTTTTGTTAGGGTCAAGCGTTAGCAAATCTGTTTTTTTTGAAGACAAGATATGCGATGGAATACTCCGCTTACTTTTCTTAAAAAGGAAATCATATAAAACAGTAAAATAGTTAGCGCCTTCAACCAGATCAGGCGTATGATTTATATTTTGAAATTTTCCTTTCCTGAAGTTGGGAGATTTTTTAATTTTCGTTAGTTCATAATCATAAGGAAGCCTGCCAAATTTTGGCTGTTGTATAAAAGTAAATGTTATAATAAATAACACTGCTATTATCGCAATGGCTATCATCTGTTAGAGAAAATTATTATTTATAAGCGGTGGATACAATATGTAAGATTAATTAAATTTTTGTTACGATACCATTTTATTATTTAGCCCTTTCGTATTGAACGGGCCACTTAATATCAAAGTTTACAGATCTGGCCGCGTGTAATGGAAAATAAGGATCTCTTAAAAGCTGGCGGGCAAATAATACAATATCAGCCTGTTCATTTTGCAATATACTTTCCGCTTGTTGTGCCGTAGTAATTAAGCCCACAGTACCCGTTAATACCTGCGCTTCTTTTTTTACCTGTGCCGATAATGGAACCTGGTAGCCGGCAACTAAAGGTATTTTTACATTGGGTATATTTCCTCCGGAAGAACAATCTACCAGATCAACTCCGAGTTCTTTTAACAGCTTGCTTAGTTTTACAGATTGTTCAATATCCCAGCCGCCTTCTTTCCATTCTGTTGCTGAAATACGTACGAATATTGGAAGATCTGCCGGCCAAACAGTTTTTATTGCGGTTATAATTTCTACTAATAAACGTACTCTGTTATCAAAGCTGCCTCCATAATTATCTGTACGTTGATTACTGAATGGTGATAAGAACTGATTTATTAAATAGCCATGTGCTGCATGAATTTCTATTACTTTAAAACCTGCACTGAGTGCTCGTTTTGCGGCTGCTGTAAAATCATCGATCACTTTTTTTATGCCCGCTTCGGTTAAGGCGATCGGTAGATCTGCACCTTCATGAAATGGTACGGCACTTGCTGAAACTACTTGCCAGCCGCCATTTGCTATTGATATCTCTTTCCCTCCGTTCCAGGGTTCACTATTGCTTGCTTTGCGGCCCGCATGTGCTAATTGTATACCTGCAACAGCTCCATGTTCATGAATAAATGTTGTGATGCGTTGCAGATTTGCAATATGTTCATCTTTCCAAATGCCAAGATCTGATGGAGATATCCTGCCTTCAAGAGATACAGCCGTAGCTTCCGTTATAACCAATCCCGCACCGCCAATAGCTCTGCTGCCTAAATGTACCAGGTGCCAATCATTTGCAAATCCATCAACTGATGAATATTCGCACATAGGAGAAACTGCTATCCTGTTTTTTAACGTGACAGATTTTATTTGTAATGGTTCGAAAAGCTTTGCCATGGTGATCAATTTGAGGTTGTAAGTTAATTACTTTATTACTCAAGGATAGAGGAGATTTGTTATAGTCTTGTAAATTAATAGGGTAACCCCTGTTTCTCACGAGTTGGTGAAGTTGATAAAACAGCGGCTATTGTTGCTAAATTGAGCGATAGAGGGTAGAAATGATAAATGGTTAATTGTAAATGGTAAATGAAAAGACAATTGAATTAAATGCGCTATATATTTACCATTTATCATTTACAATTAACCATTATTCCAGGCGTCTCTTTCATCAGGACTGAACTTCCATGGAGCAAAATTGTTTTCGATATTACCGAACATGGTGTTCCATTCTTGCGGAGCATTGCTGTCTTCCATGATCAAAGCACGGCGTAATTCTATAATAATATCCAGCGGACTAATGCTAACAGGACATTCCTGCACACATGCGTTACAGGTAGTACAGGCTCTTAACTCTTCAACAGTAATATAGTTGTTGAGTAGTGTTTGTTGGTCATCCTTAAAGCTGCCATTGGTATTTATATTTTTTCCTACGGCTTCAAGTCGATCACGCGTACTCATCATTATTTTACGCGGACTTAATAATTTACCTGTCTGCGTAGCAGGACAAGCGGCACTGCATCTTCCGCATTCAGTACAGCTATATGCATCTAATAAATTTTTCCAGCTAAGATCAAATACATCTTTAGCACCAAATTTTTGTGGCATAGTATCGCCTGTAGGAGCGAGTTCTGGCTGCATCATGTACTTCACTTCGTTTTGTACATTGGGCATATTGTGAAACTTTCCGTTTACTTCCAATCTTGCAAAATAAGCATTAGGAAAAGCCAGCATGATGTGTAAATGCTTGCTATACGGCAAATAATTTAAGAAAGTAAATATGCCAAGAATATGCAGCCACCAGCAAGATCTTTCGATGATCAGCAATGAATGTTGTGATACATTACTAAACAAAGGTGCGATCATACCTGAGATAAGAAAATTTCCTGTATCGTGAAATTCCGCAGTGTTTTGTAATTGTAAAGCTCTGTCTGTACTGTTCATTGTAAGAAACAATGTCATCAATATAATTTCAGCGATTAGAATATAATTCGCATCGCTTCGTGGCCATCCGTTCAGATCTTTGCTGATAAAGCGTTTTAGCTTAATGATATTTCTTCTTGCCAAAAAAATAACGCAAACTGTTATAACGCCGACTGCTAATATTTCAAAGAAATCGATTATGAAAGTATATGTACTACCCAGGTATGGGAAGAACAAACGATGCGTACCAAAAATTCCATCCAATACAATTTCCAGTATTTCAATATTGATAATAATAAAACCTGCGTAAATAACAAAGTGCATTACAGCTACCAAGGGATTTCGAAACATCTTTTTTTGTCCGAACGCCAATAGTAATAAATTTTTCCAGCGCTTTGATGCATTATCAGATAGGTCCTCATCTTTCCCCAATAAAATATTCCGGCGGATCTGTAGAATTTTTTTTGTGAATAGCCCGATAGCTAAGGCCGTTACTGTCACAAAAATAATTTGCTGAAGAAGATGCATAAGCAATGTTTATCTTACTAAGGTAGAATGTTAGCCATGAATAACAGTGATTTTTACCAATTATTTTTAATATCCTACATTCGTATAATTCATAAAATTTGTGTCGGGGATGAAAAATTATATTTTGTCGAAAGAAGTGACTGAAAAGAAATTACGGCGTATGGCGCTTGAAGTTGCCGAACGTAATTCTGAAGAAAAGCAATTGTTGTTAATTGGGATTAAAGACAATGGAGTGGTGATAGCAAATACCATTAAAAATTATTTGAAAGATATTTTTAAGGGAGAGATAAAAGTGATAGAATTAAGTCTGGATAAACGCAAGCCGGGTAAAATAACATTAAGTGAAAATATAGATTTTACCGATAAGTCGATATTGTTGATAGACGATGTTGCCAATAGTGGTAAAGCAATGTTATATTCTTTAAAACCATTGTTAGAAGCGTTCCCTAAAAAAATAGAAACAATGGCGCTTGTAGAAAGAACGCACAAAATATTCCCTATTAAAGTTGATTATATAGGATTCTCCATCTCTACCACTTTGGATGAGCATATCTATGTAGAAGTAGTAGCTGATAAAGTAACCGGCGCCTGGATGGAATAGGTTAATATATACTCCATAGACCTTCTGTAACATTTAGCATATAATTAGAGTTTCTATTTTTATTTTTGGTACGAGGCTTGCTTAAACCTTTATCATTAATATGGGTCTTTCTATTAAACTAACCAACTACTGATTATTGCAAACGGCTAATAAAATAATATTCTTAGATAAAAAAGAGCAAAATACTGATATCGTAAAAATATCGCTGTTGTTTTGTCTACTATTATTGGGTATTAGCGTTAAGGCTCAGTTTTTAGTTGTTCCCGATAGTGTTTTTGCAAAACAGCACACTGTTGAGGCAACAGATTATTATGCCAAGCAAACAGATCTAAGTGATGTTTTTTCTACTGTGTTTAAGAAAAAGACCCAGCAACGTATGGATACTGTCGCAGAACAAAAAGCATTCAAGCTTCATTGGTCAACAGTACCTGCGGTAGGGTATACGTTGCAAACAGGTTTTGCTGCGTTGCTAAGCGAAAACGTAGCATTTTATGCTAGTCTTGCTCCTAATCAAAAAATATCCAGCATCTCAACAAGTATTACTTACTCTCAATACAATCAAATTATATTGCCTTTGCAGGCCGATATCTGGTCAAAGAAAAATAAATACAATTTTATTTTAGATTGGAGGTATATGGATTATCCTTCAACAACTTTTGGTTTAGGTGGTAATACCCTTGAATCAGATGGCTATAATATTGATTTTAATTATGCAAAGATCCATCAGGCTGTATTGAGGCGGGTAAATAAAAATTTATACGCAGGAATTGGGTATTATCTGGATTATTTTTGGAACGTGCGTGTAATAGATGGTTCTCATCAAGACTCGGTATCTTTTATAAAAGACAAGCTTACTAAAACTTCGGTTTCATCGGGTGTTGCGTTTCGTTTGATATATGATTCTAGGTTAAATCAGATAAATCCTGCGCAAGGGAATTATGCGAATATTGTATTCAGACCAAACTTTACTTTTTTAGGCAGTGATAACAATTGGCAGTCGTTATTATTAGAGTTTCGTAAGTATATTAAATTAAGATCTTCATCAAAAAATGTTTTGGCGTTATGGAGTTATAACTGGTTAACCATTGGTGGAGGGGAACCTCCTTATTTAATGCTGCCAAGTACAGGTTGGGATGATTTTTTTAATACGGGTAGAGGATATATTCAAAGCAGATTTCGTGGTAGGGATATGTTTTATCTTGAATCTGAATATCGTTTTGGGATTACCGATAACGGGTTGTTAGGAGGTGTAATATTTGCCAATGCAGAATCTTTCTCAAAAAGTGTTACAGGGCCAGGAGCAACTATTGCACCTGGTTATGGTGTTGGCGTAAGGGTTAAATTAAATAAATTTTCGGGTGCCAATCTTTGTGTTGATTATGGGTTTGGAACCGAAGGCTCAAGAGGTATAGCCGTGAACCTGGGAGAAGTTTTTTAAAGAAGGTCTGAACCGTTGATCCGATAGCTATAGGATTAGAGCGAAGCGAATAATTTTATTCATAGCCTTTATTCTGGTTCATTTTTCCTGATTTTAATGTTCAATTTTTAATACTCAACTGAAGGAGTCTACAACTTTTAAAGACCCAATAATTGATAATTGATAATTGAAAATTGATAGTTGAGCATTGAACATTTTTTGTTTCTCATTTCTTATTATCTTTCCTCCTCTCAATTAAAAATTAGTTATGGGGATAGGAAGATTAGAAGCATTCAGTGATGGAGTATTAGCTATCATCATTACCATTATGGTTTTAGAAATGAAAGTGCCGCATGGTGATTCATGGGTTGATTTGAGACCTGTATTACCGGTCTTCTTAAGTTATATTCTCAGTTTTGTAAACGTTGGCATTTATTGGAACAACCATCATCACATGTTGCATGCCGCTAAAATTGTGAATGGGTCTGTACTTTGGGCAAATACACATTTACTTTTCTGGTTGTCGTTAATTCCTTTTGCATCTGGGTGGATGGGTGAAAATCATTTTGCCACATTGCCTGTGGCCTTATATGGGTTTGTATTATTGATGGCCGGGGTTGCTTATTATTTATTGGCTCATTGCCTTATTAACCTTCATGGAAAAAGATCAACATTGGCGATAGCCATTGGAAAAGATAAGAAAGGAATTGCTTCAGTAATAATATATACGATCGGTATTGGATTTAGTTTTATAAATCAGTGGTTAGGTTTTGCGACGTATGTTGTAGTTGCAATAATGTGGTTTATTCCTGATAAGAGAATTGAAAACGTAATGGATAAAACCTATCAGAAAGTAGATTAACATTATAGTTCTCTGTCATTTTTCAAACTGCGGATCATTTGTCCGTAATCAAATCCTTTAAGCATTGCCCAAACGGTGTGGGATATACGCTTTGCTTTAGTGGGTTCTGTCTTGGCACCTTCTATCCAGTTGCTAAAATAGTTTCGATGTCCTTTTGTTAGTTTATTAAAAGCTTCTAAAGCTTTGGGTTCATCAGCTAAGCAATCCATCAATTCTGAAGAAATCTTTATTTCTTTTTCATCCACTTCTAATTGTACTTGTAAAGAATCCCCTTTTTGTTTGCGGATAGCTTTTCTGATAGTGCCATTTAATGCCATAATAAAATTCCCTTCACCCATTGGCAATAATGCTACGGCATTAAAGGGATGATCGTCCAGCATACCTTTAACACGGAATGATTTTTTATTATCGGGCTTTAATCGCTGTGCCAGTCTTGCTGAAATATTGATATAACTCCAGCCGGTTTTTTCTCCCTGCTCACCAAATTTTAATATTGTGGTTGTAAACTTTACCATTTCGGTATAAATTTCAGCAATCATTTTTTAAATGACAAATTGTTTGTTAACATTCTGGCAATTCTCGTAACGTATTTTTAAAGATTGTAACTTCAAAACAACTATTTTTAAGAATATGAATTTGCTTAAAGGGTTCTCCATATTATTATTGTTATTATTAACAACAACAGCTTTTGCACAAAAATCTGATGATGGTTTCAAAGTTGTAGATGATTATGTAAAAAAAGTAGGATCACTGGATACATTGAATATGGGCACGATCAGTTATATCTTAACCAGGCAATTTACTGATAAGGTAGATAAAGCAAGGGCCATATTCGATTGGATAGCCGATAATATAAATTTTGATCTCAGAGCAGCAAAGTCGGAGGATGATAAAAACAATAACAGTGCGACGGTCTTAAAAAGAAGGATGGCAACAAGCGTTGGCTATGCAACTTTATTTCAGGATATGTGTAGTGTTGCCAATATTAGATGTTTAACAATCGATGGATACTTTAAAAGATCAATAGAGGACATTGATAGTAAACCTGATGCGCCTAATTATATGTGGGATGTAATACAATTGGGTGAGGTCTCGCAAGATTGGTATTATATTGATCCTACAGCGGGTAGTGGTTATATGAATGATAAAAAAACGATCTACACAAAAGTATTTAATGGAAATTATTTTTTTGCTGATAAAAATATTTTTAATAACCAGCATTTTCCCGATAACATCGCCTGGGTCCTGGGTAATGGTTATACTAAAGAAAATGATTTTTATACTTTACCAATTGTAAAGGATGCTGCATATAATTTTAAAGTATTGGGTTTTCAGCCTGCAACTGCTCATGTTAAAGCAAAAGCCGGCAAGGCTATACCATTTAAGATAGGAGTATCCGGAACAGAACAAATAACTTCGGTTACACTGGCAATTGGAGAAGATAAGACTAGGAAAATGAAACCTATGAATTATACGACTGCCGGTGGTTATGTTGAATTTAGTTATAAGTTTGATGATGAAGATACTTATCCTGTTACAATTTTATTTAACGGAAAAGAAGTAATAAGTTATTTGATTGAAGTGAGTGATTAAACCTATTATTTGATCAAAATAAAAAAGCCTCGATAGAAAACTATCAAGGCTTTTTAGTACCCGGGAACGGAATTGAACCGTCACTCGCATTACTGCGAACAGGATTTTAAGTCCTGCGTGTCTACCAGTTCCACCACCCGGGTGACACAATCGTTCTTTGCAGAACGAGTGAGTTGAAAAAAAAAGCAGATAACCGAAGCTATCTGCCCGAACTATGAGCGGAAGACCGGGCTCGAACCGGCCACCTCGACCTTGGCAAGGTCGCGCTCTACCAAATGAGCTACTTCCGCGTATTTATAAGAACTGTTTGTTTTTTTTCGGACTGCAAAAATAAGGGTTGTATTAGAACCACAAAATTTTTTATTTGTATTGTGGGTTATACAGTGTGTTAGAAGGTACCTCAACTTCTGGTTTTCCTTTGTAACGGTGCTCATATAAGCAGTAGCAACCACCAATAAGAAAAGCAACCACTAAAAAAATCTGGCATAACCAAATGAAACGTGAAGTTGATACCCAATTATGAGCAACATCTTTGCCTGAGTTGTCGATAAATTCTTTTTCCATAATATATTTTTATGCGAGAGCAAAAATAAGGCATGACAATCAAAAAAAATTATTTGTCCGCAACAATTTTTGAAAAGCTATTCTTCTTTTTTATAAAATGTTGCCAAACCACAGAACCATTATACCATCCCGCGATCTTGCCTTTTTTTGAAATGGGAAAAACAGACTGCTTTTTATTGATTAAAAGCCATTTTATAAAATAGAAGTGTGCTTTTATGATCATAGTAAAATAACCGGCATCTCCACTGAATAATGCTTTCCATGCCACCAAAGCATCTAAGCAAATCCTAAAAGGTATTTTCCAGAAGGCTGTAGCTAAAGGGAAATTTTTAGCCAGCATTACAAGGTTATTCCTGAAATTTAAAAATACTTTACGGCTATTGCCATGTGGCAAAGTACCTCCGCCAACGTGATATACAACGGATGCAGGCTGAACATAAACTTTATACCCAGCTAATTGCAAGCGCCAGCAAAAATCTATCTCTTCCTGGTGTGCAAACATATATTCATCCAATCCCTTTAATTCTTTATAAATAGCGGCTTTTACAAAAAGTGCCGCGCCACTGGCCCAAAAGCATTGTTGTACATCGTTGTATTGTCCGTTATCATCTTCTACCACATCAAATACTCTTCCTCTGGAAAATGGATATCCGAAATTATCCATCCATCCGCCACCGGCACCGGCATATTCAAATTGATGTTTATTGTTGTAGGATAATATTTTTGGCTGACAGGCAGCAATTAATTGATCAGATTCCATCAGTGAAATAATGGGTTCGATCCAACTTGGTGTTACTTCAACATCACTATTCAATAAAACAAAATAATCACTTTCAATTTGTCGTAATGCGGTGTTGTATCCCTTTGCAAAACCTTCATTACTGGCATTATGTATAATTTGTACCGAAGGGAAGTTTTGTTGTAAAAAGAGAATCGAATCATCTGTGGAAGCATTATCAGCAACAATAATTTTTTTATTGGTATAGGTAGATGCCAACACTGACGGAAGAAATTGTTGTAAAAATTTTCTTCCGTTCCAGTTTAAAATAACGATTGATACAAGGGGTTGTTGCATGTGTAGCAAACTTACTTCATTCTAATTCAAAAGTGAAAAGTCAAAAACAAAAAGTAAGAATGGACTTAATAAAGCAACCAATTACGTGTAATACATTGAACCGGAAAAATTATTAATTCTTAATTATCAATTCTTAATTAATTTTAGAGATGTTTAGGCAATTATTTAGCTGGAGAATAGGATTGGCATTCGTGGCAATTATTATTGTTAGCGGTACTATTTTTTATTCTCAATATCTCGCGAGAAAAATTGGTACAGATGAAAGGAATAAAGTAAACGTTTGGGTACAATCTTTAAAAACAAGAGCAGCTACTACAGATCAATCAGCCATCAATCTTACTAATATTATCACATCGGAAAATAAAGATATTCCGATCGTTGAAACAGATGAGAATGATAATCCATCCGGGCAAGGTTTAAATCTCGATAGTAATTTGATCAAAAAGGATACGAGCTATTTAAGGGAGAAAGTTGAAGAATTTAAAACACAACACGAAGGAATAGAGCTTGTCATTAGTAAGGACCCCCTTATCATTAATAAGTATTATTATGGAGATTCTAAATTATTGCAAGCCATTCGCTATTATCCATTGATACAGCTTTTTATTGTAGCGTTATTCATCATTATTACATTAATTGCTATTGCTACAAGAAATAAATCTACGCAAAACCAGGTATGGGCTGGGTTAGCTAAAGAAGCCGCACACCAGTTGGGAACACCGATATCTTCTTTGCAAGGGTGGATAGAGATCTTAAAAGAAAGTCCGGGTAATGAAAAGATTGCAATGGAAATGTCGAAGGATATTGATCGACTAGAGTTGGTAAGCGATCGTTTTGGGAAAATAGGAAGCATACCACAATTAGAAGAACTGAATATTGTTGATCAGTTGGAACAAATGGTGGCTTACATTAAAAGGCGTGCTCCTGAAAAAGTAAATTTTATCATCGATAGTCGTGGAGAAACAAATATTCCGGCAATGATCAATGCCCATTTATTTGACTGGGTGATTGAAAACCTGTTAAAAAATGCATTGGATGCAATGGAAGGTAAGGGTACCATCAACATTAAAATAAAAGATGATGCAGCTGCTATCATTATTGATGTAAAAGATTCTGGAAAGGGGATTAGCAAACAAAATATGATCAAAGTTTTTAAGCCTGGTTTTACAACAAAGAAACGTGGCTGGGGATTGGGGCTATCTTTAAGTAAAAGAATTATTGAACAATATCATAAAGGGGAGTTGTTTGTAAAAAGCTCTGATGCAAAGGGAACAACTTTCAGGATCATACTAAAAAAATAACCCTCTTTGCAGAAGGTTATTTTAATGTGCGGCAAAGGAGATTCGAACTCCCACGCCCTTTCGGGAGCTACCACCTCAAGGTAGTGCGTCTACCAATTTCGCCATCGCCGCAGTAGAGCATCAAAAATAATAAGAAATAAGGAATAAAAAATAAGGAATAAGAAAGTGTGGTGTCTTTTAAATATAATTGCAAAAAACTCATCTTGCTGTTCAACTTTCTTATTCCTTATTTTTTGTTTCTTGTTCCTTATTTAATCTAATTTTATCTTGTAAAAAAATAAATAATGGCAACGGAAATTAAATGCCCTAATTGTGGTCATGAGTTTGAGTTAAACGAGAGTTTGAAAAATGAAGTGGAGAAAGAGCTTCGTGGTAAAATGCTTGACTGGCAAAAGAAAAAGGAAGAAGAATTTGAAAAAAGTAAAACTGTTATAGAAGCAGAAGCAACTAAAAAAGCTTCGGAAGGATTATCTGCGCAATTAAAAGTATTGCAGGAAGATGCTAAAAATAAAAATCAACAATTACAAGATCTGCAGAAAAAAGAATTAGAGTTACTAAGAGATAAATCTGCATTGGAAGAAAAGCAGAAGAATATCGAAATGGAACTGGAGAAAAGGTTTCTTCAAAAAAGAAAAGAAATAGAAGAAACTACTATAAAAAGAGAACAGGAATTGTTTGATCTGAAGATGAAAGAAAAGGAAACGCAGATGGATAGCATGAAGAAAACAATTGAAGATCTAAAGCGTAAGAGTGAACAGGGTAGTATGCAATTACAGGGTGAAGCGCAGGAGTTATTATTGGAAGAAATATTAAAAGAAAATTTTCCATTTGATTTGATTGAAGAAGTAGGCAAAGGTGTTGAAGGTGCAGACTGTATCCAGATCGTAAGAAATAGTAGTGGCAAAGAATGTGGAAAGATCATTTACGAAAGTAAAAGAACAAAAGCCTGGAGTAATAGTTGGGTAGATAAATTAAAAGCGGATAAGCGCAACCGTGGTGCGGACATCGCAATTTTAGTTACGCAAGCTTTTCCAAAAGATATGGACAGGTTTGGAGAGAGAGATGGCATTTGGCTCTGTAATTTCAGTGAGGTAAGTAGCGTAGCCTATTTACTTCGCAATGGCATTATAAAAATTTATGAGGTCCAAAAAGGTGAAGAAAACAAAGGAGATAAAATGCAGTTGCTATACAACTTTTTAACCGGCAACGAGTTCCGCGGACAAGTAGAAGCTATTGTTGAAGGCTTTATGGCTATCAAACAAAATATCACCAAGGAAAGGATACAAATGGAAAAGATGTGGAAGGAAAGAGAAAAGCAATTGGAAAAAGTATTGATCAGCACTAGTGGTATGTATGGTTCTGTAAAAGGAATTGCAGGTGCTTCTATCGGGGATATTCCTTTATTGGATGGATCTTCTGATGACGAATTATTGCTTGATTAAATATTACATACTAATGCTCTGTCATTACCCATGTAATGCAATTCTCATGAAGAAATAGCGTGTGAACTATCAAAGCCTTATCCATATCTTTTAAAAAGCGGCAATGCGCAATACCTTTATCATTCATCAAAGAAAAAGCATCTATCTGCATGTGTTCTTTAAAGTCAATGCCTTCGGTTGCGCCCCATTTGAATATTGATTCTTTAATACTCCAGGCAATCGTTAATAATTCAAGCTCAGATTTTGGATCGTCGATCTGATTCCTGCTTATTATAGTTGCTTCTTCCTCGGTGCTTAAAAATTTATGTTTTACTTTTCCGATCTTTTCGCTTGGTAATTCTATATCTGCACCAACTCTATGGTTACTGCTTACTATCACCGCTGCATAATCGCCACAATGCGATATAGAAAAATGGTACACATCATTTTCTAAAAAGGGTTTTCTGGTGCTGGCGATCCTTATTAATTCATAAGGAAAATCGGGAAATAGCTCTTTCAATAAAAACCTGCCTGCTAAATGTTGTAATCGTTTATGAGGGTGCGTTATTTCCCTTTGTAATGGAACCTTTTGTAAAAAGAAGTCTTCCGTCTCAACAATATGCCAAACGCCAACTTTTGTTGTATTATTTATATTTTTTTGGTAAACCAGTGGCATAATTTAACTTTGCTGCTTTTACAGAAGACTTTACTCTATTACAAAATTACGCTTAACCTTCTAACAAATTAATATTTTACAGCAATAATGATACTCAGCGATACCAGGATATTAGAAGAAATAGAAAAAGGGATGATAAAAATTGTGCCGTACGATAGAGACTGTTTAGGTAGTAACAGTTATGATGTGCATCTGGGTAAGCATTTGGCTACTTATGTGAATAAAGAATTGGATGCAAAAAGCCATAATCAAATAACACATTTTGAAATTCCTGACGAAGGTTTTTTATTGCAACCTCACGATTTTTACTTAGGCGTAACCGAAGAATACACTGAAACCCACGCACACGTACCATTTTTAGAGGGCAAAAGCAGTACAGGACGTTTAGGAATAGATATACACGCTACCGCAGGAAAAGGAGATGTTGGTTTTTGTGGTAACTGGACACTGGAAATATCCGTAAAACAACCCGTAAGAGTATATAAAGGAATGCCTATCGGACAATTAATCTATTTTCCTGTTGATGGAGAGATCGAAGTAAAATACAATCAGAAAAAGAATGCAAAATATAGTGGCCAGCATAATAAGCCGGTAGAGAGCATGATGTGGAAGAATAAGTTCTAAATCATTTAATAATAAACTGTAATGAAAAAGAATATCAAATATATACTGCTTATTGTTCTATTTATAGGATTCAATTTGTCGCATATCCAATCTTTTGCACAACGATCTCCTGCAGATTCATTATTAAATTTTATGAATGCAAACAAGCCGCGTGCATCTATTTATTTAATAAAAAATGACGATCCTTTAATTGCGCTTAACGCAACTAAATTAATGCCACTGGCACAAATAACTAATATTTTGATAGCTGTTGAGTTTGCTCAAGAAGCAACCAATGGAGCTTTTGATGAAAACTCTTATGTACCATTAAGCGATATTCAGAATTATTATGTTCCTGTTATTGATAGTGTGGCACAAGCCAATTGGTTGCAGGATGAAAATGATCTGCAAAATATCAGGAATGACAGTATCAGTTTAATTGAAGTAGCGAGAGGGATGGTAATTTATAACGTCAATGCCAATGCCGAATATTTGTTAGATGCACTGGGACTTGATAACGTAAATGCCAATATAAAATTATTTGATATTAAACATCATACGCAAATTTTTCCTTTACCGGCATCTGTATTTGTTTTTCAGAATTATCATAAGTATAGCCAGAAAGCAATTTTACGAAAGATCAGGAATTTATCAGATAGGCAATATTTTAAATTTATAGATGCCAATCATGAAGCACTTAAAGACGATACATCTTTTAAATCTTCATTCAAACCAAAGGATTTTAATGTAAAAATGCAACAACTATGGAGCAATAAATTACCTGCATGTACTGTTGGTGATTATATAAATATCTGTACGGCATTGAATGATCGTAAAAATTTTACAGGTATTACATATCAGATATTATCGGAGATACTTGAATCTTACATGGAAAATCCTGATATGCAAAAACTGTTAAAGCATGCAGGTATGATCAGTGGCAGTACTCCGTATTTGTATAATAAATTATTATACGGCACTACTCTAGATAGGAAAAAAATAGAAATGGCTTATTTTTTAAATAATCTTACTCCTGATGAAAGCGCTGATATTAAAAGATGGGCAGATGATTTTGATTATAAAATGTTAACCAATAATAGATTCAGATTAAAAGTTGTTTATCTGTTGAGCGATAGTGAATAAGCCGATAAATAACAATTATATCTTCCCGAATTTTTTATTGTACGCTATCAAAAACCCCGTTACTTCATCATAGCTTAATACGCCCGAAGGTTGCTGATTACTTTCCAGGTATTTTCCATACAACCAACTAATAGCGGGCTCTATTGGGTTTCTATGACTAATATTAAATGCTCTCCATTGTTTAATGTCAGCCTTTACTGCAGGTGATAATTGTTTTGCAAAAGATCTTGCCGTTGCGGAATCAAGTTGATATAAATTTTGATTGGCATAAATAAAAAGCTCCAGGTAAACAGAGTAATGAAACAAGGTATCTTTAGACGCAGCAGCAGCAAGGTATCCTACAAAATTTGCTTCACTTTCTTTAGCATAACCTAATTGGTGTGCAATCTCATGACAAGTGGTATAAGGCTGCAAAAAATACGGAACAGTAGTGTTTACCTGTGCCTCACCGGTAAAAGGATCATAGTAGCCACTAAAATCAAGGTAGTTTCCCAGCCATCCATACAAAGAACTTTTTACAACAATAGAAGAGTAATCTAAAACAGCATATTTTTTCGCAGCTTCTGTATAAGCGTTTTCCGATTGAGTAAAGATCTTTTTATGATCACAGCTATCTTGCTGTTTTGTATGTAAAATAGCAGCCTTGCTTTCATTTACTTTTTGCAGTAATAAAGCATTAATATTTTTTAATTCTTGCTGAGAATATTCTTGTCTTGTTAAACCTAATTGGAAAGCAATTCCTTTGCGATTATAATTAATGCCCCAAAATAAATTGAAAATTATATAGATCGTTATTAGATAGATGGAACCCTTTGCCAATCCTCTGTTTACATCTGAGGAAGTGATCTTTTTCTGAAATATTGCTTTCACTAATTTAATAAAGTGCCATAATAACCAAACAAACAATGCTCCATACAAAACATCCCCAACGCTAAAAGGAAATAATCCCGTAACAAATTTTAAAAAAGCAGAGATATAAGGATAGATCCCGTTGGAATAATATTGCTCCACCCACATAGAGTTACTAGAAAAAATGCGGATCAGCAGGGCAATTATCAATAATATTGTGGCAATGAGCCATAAACGTTTTGTCTTCATGCAGCTGTAAAAGTAAGTAAATCAGGCTCTATAGCATTTTTTGGTATCAAATTATGCTTTATGCTTTGTAATTTATATATTTTAGATTACCTTTGCCGACCTTAAACTGGATTGAATGGCGAAGAGGCAGACTTTCGAGATAGCTTTTGTGGGATTAAAGCCTGGCATCCATGAATTTAAGTATGAGGTGGATGATAAGTTCTTTGCAGAAACAGAAGGCCGCGAATTTTCTAATTGTACAGCCGTAATAAAGCTTCAATTAGATAAGAAGTCTGGTTTTATGTTGCTGAAATTTGAAGTAGGAGGTAAGGCTGATGTTGTTTGCGATAGATGTGGCAATAACTTAGCTAAAGACCTTTGGGATGAGTTTAACATGCTGGTAAAGATGGTAGATAATCCTGAAGAAATGAACATGCAGGAGTCAGATCCTGATGTATTCTATATTTCAAAAACAGAAAGTCATTTAAATATAGACAATTGGATATATGAATTTGTGAGCCTGAGCGTTCCTTTACAAAAGATGTGTACAGAGGAAGAATTTGGCGGTCCAAAATGTAATAAAGAAGTATTGGAGATGTTGAAGAGTATGGAAGTTAAGAATGAAGGAAGTAATGCAACATCTATCTGGCAGGGCTTGGATAAATTTAAGAAAGCGAAGAAAAAATAAGAATACAATTAACAAGTTTACATAAAAATTAAAATTAAAGACTATGCCAAATCCGAAACGACGCCACTCGCAACAACGCAGTGCTAAGAGAAGGACGCATTATAAAGCAACAGCAACTACATTATCTGTAGATCCAACAACCGGAGAAATGCATGTACGTCACCGTGCTCATGTAAGTGAAGGAAAATTGTATTACAAAGGGCAGGTTGTTGCAGAAAAGGCTCCTCTAAAAGCGTAAGCTTTTACAAATAACATTGTACAAATAGTATTGTACAGAGAAACAAATTCCAAAGGTTTAACTTTAAACGATGTTTAAGGTAGGCTTTGGAATTTTTTTTTGATTGGATTTTGTTTTTGAAATTTGATTCTTTGCGCTTTGTTATTTGGATTTTGACAATTGTTTTTGTTTTTTCATTTTTCTAACTCATTTTTGCTGTAATGAATATTGGTATTGACATGATGGGTGGCGACTACGCACCGCTAGAAGCTGTAAAAGGAATACAGTTGTATCAACAGGAAACTAATGCCACAGCTCATCTTACACTTATTGGTGATGAAACTGAGGTAAATAAATTATTGGTACAACACAATGTTTCCTTAATTAATATCACCGTTATCCATGCTTCGCAGATGATCGAAATGCAAGATCATCCTACAAAGGCATTAAAAGAAAAACCACAATCTTCTATTGCAATAGGTTTTCATTTATTGGCTTCTGCAAAAACAGATGCATTTATAAGCGCAGGAAACACCGGAGCGATGATGGTTGGATCCTTATTCAGCATCAAAGCAATTGAAGGTGTTCACAGGCCTACAATAGGCGCATACATGCCAAAAGAAAACGGGCGGTTAGGTTTACTAGTAGATGCAGGCATTAACGCAGATTGCAAACCGGAGAACCTAGCTCAATTTGCTACGTTAGGATCATTATTTGTTGAACATATTTTAGGTTACGAAAACCCAAGAGTTGGCTTGATTAATTTGGGTGAAGAAGAAGGTAAAGGAAATATATTGGCACAGGCTGCATTTCCTTTATTGAAAGAAAATCAATCGATCAATTTTATTGGTAATATAGAAGGGCGTGATATATTGATTGATAAAGCAGATGTAATGGTATGCGACGGATTTACCGGGAATGTAACATTAAAATTAGCAGAAAGCATTTATGATATAGTAAAGCGTCGTAATATTCATGACGAACATTTTGAACGTTTTAATTTTGAAGTATATGGTGGCGTACCTGTTCTAGGGGTATCGAAACCTGTTATTATTGGTCATGGTATTTCTCATGCCGTAGCTTTTAAAAACATGATAACAATTGCACAGCGAATGATAGAAAAAGAGTTGATGCAAAAGATGAAAGATATTTTTACTGCGCAGGCTTAATTCATTCTTCAATTACAATATCAATATCTAAAATATAAGAAAAGCTACCTCAGGTAGCTTTTCTTATATTTTAGAACTAAATAATCTATTAAATTAAGGAGTTGTAGTATCTGCCGGAGGTGTTTCAGGTTTAACAACTTTCCGGTTAAACATATATCCTATATGAAGACTATAATTGTTTATCTTATATTTATAACCATCAACAGGATTAATATTAGATAATCCCATATTAGCTTCTCCTCCGATATACATTTTCCCAAAAAAATACCCCACTTTTCCTAATGCGCCTAAATTCAACAAATTATAGTGCACATTATTAGGATCCTGAGGATATATCTCATTATCAAACTTAACGTTTTTACTAATTGAAGGAAGGCCACTGGTAGCAAGTTCTTCCTGGCCACTAATTCCTAAACCAAAATTAATTCCTACACCATAATACCAACCTTTTTTTAGTTGATCATTGATGTGTACTATTTCCAAAGGAATATTAATGTAGTTTAATTTATCAGTCACAATAGTATTTGGACTGGTATTTTGATTAAATGTAGGTTGAATGTATTGGTATAATAACCCTGAATTAACTGTCCAAAAATCAGCAAACTGGTAGGCCACTGTGACACCTATACTACCATTCAAATTAGAATTAGATTTGGTCTTACTATTGCTGCTGTTAACAACAGCGGGAGGCGCAGTTAGAGTTGCTGCAGTAATACCACCACTAATTTCCGGCCCAAATGTAAATTGTGCTTCTGCTATAAAACCTGCAGAAATAAAAGAACAAAACAGTATAGTTCTTTTTAAGATCGATGTTATCATTTTCAATTGGTTATTTTTAATTGAGCTCAAAAGTATTGTATTAAATACAAATATTAACTCCGTTTGTCATAAATAAAAAAGAGGTTGTGTAAAACAACCTCTTTTTTAACAATTGATTAAAATATAAATTAGTCGTCGTTGTGGTTTCCTCCAAATACATAGAATACACCAACCTGCAAGTTAGAGTTGTGATCTTTAAGATCTAAACCATCTCCACTGTCATCGCTATTATCAGAATTTTTGTCGATAGCTGTGATGCCGATATTGTATCTAAGATCAAATCCTACACCCATTGGTAATGTATAGCCAATACCTAATCCCCATGCTAAATCAAATGATTGAAAAGACGATTTATCATTTTGTGATCCTCCACTGTATTTATCTTGTGCACTCATAAGGAATCCAAACTGAGGTCCTGTTTGCGCATAGAATTTATGACCAAAGGTGAATTTTGCCAATATCGGAACTTGTATATAAGACAAGTTTAAGTGACCTGTAGAAGTAGAAGTTGTTTCATCTCCAAATTCATCCACTTCAGTATCAGTTATTTTGTAATTAGCTCCTTGTAAAGAGTACATAACTTCGGGTTGTAAACTAAATTTCCCTTTGATTGGAAGATTTACAAAAGCACCTAAATTATATCCAATTTTTGTAGTGTACTGAAGATTATCCTGATTTCCGCTTTCTTCTGCGTTAAGACTGTGATCTCCAACAATATTAGAGGCATTCATACCGCCTTTAATACCAAATTTAATTTGTGCATTTGCTGACATTGTCGCGATAGCAATAATCGATAAGCTTAAAATAACTTTTTTCATTTTTTGTAAGGGGTTGTTTTGGTTTTTAATTATGTTTTTTATTTACATATACTGTCAACAATTAAAAATGGTTGGGTAAGAGGTAAATAAAATATTATACACAGAATGAATAAATATTAGAAGATATAAGCTATTCTAAGTCCCACTGCACCAAATGTGCCACCATAGCCATTAGGAATATCTTTTTGACTAAATGAATAACCATCATATTTTACGGAGAAATCAATTCCTTTATCATTGCTTGTTTTAAAATTATATCCAATGATAGGAGAGTAAGCAAAAGCAGTAGTATGACCTGCACCATTATCCATAAAGCCCACACCAAGTTGAGCCCCAATATGGAAACATTCACCAACATAAAAACGGATACCGGCTTTTACAGGGATAATATTCATTGAATGATATTTATATCCAGGAGATCCGGGTACAGTGCTTCCTAAATAACCAATAAAGCCACCTAGAACAGTAAGACTAGTATGATCTGTAAAAAAATATTCAGCTTGAGCGCTTGCTCCTGCGCCCAGGTTCCATGTTTGAGCGTATGTTCCGGCAACATAACCAACTTCGGGGCCTAAACTAAATCTAAATTTTCCTTGTTCCGGTTGTGCCAGTGCTACTACTGAAGTACAAAATACTAACATAGCCAGGATCGTTATTTTTTTCATATTTATTTTGTTTTGTTCGTTTCAAAGATAGGAGAATAATTGATAAAGAATGTCCGATCCATTTACAATTAATAATGATTATTGCTTTCCATAAATTTCAACATTCGTTGAAGATCTTCGGGAGTGTCTATGCAATGACTATCAAATTTTGTAGTAACACATTTTATTTTAAAACCGTTCTCCAACCAACGCAATTGTTCTAATGATTCTGCTTTCTCCAGAGCTGATACAGGGAGCTTTGTTATTTTCTCTAATATATCGCGCCTGTATGCGTACATACCTACATGGCGATAATAAGAATGGTGTTTGTGCCACTCTTTTTTATCAGTATTTTTTATGTAAGGAATAATGGCGCGACTAAAATAGAGCGCTTCGTTATTCGTATTGAGTACAATTTTCACTTCGCCTTCATCTGCTAACATTTCATAGCTATCAACAGCGATCATTTGTGTTGCCAATTCTGTTGTGTTATCTTTTAATACAATCGCTAATTCATCAATTTGTTTTGGATTGATGAAAGGTTCATCACCCTGGATATTGATTACATATTGATATTGATCTTTTAATTGTTGTAAGGCATCCCAGCATCTGTCAGTACCACTGGGATGGGTAGACGCAGTCATCACTACTTCACCACCAAATGACAATACATTGTCAACAATTCGTTGATCATCTGTTGCTACTACTACTTTATGTAAATGTGTGGAAAGCTTCGCTTGTTCATAAACACGCTGTACCATTGTTTTTCCTTTGATATCGCACAAGGCTTTGCCTGGAAAACGGGTAGATGAGTACCTTGCAGGGATAATGCCAACTATCATATTGGTCGCTGTTGGGTTAGTTCGTTATTATTTATTTGAAAGTAGGCTGTGCCTGCTTCGTTGCGTTCTGTTATATATTGTTGATAGGTATCGCTGTATTGCATTCTGTTGGCAAATGTTTCGTTTGCTAAATTGCTTAATGCTAATATTAATTCGGATGCTTCTCTTACCGCACCTTTGCCACCTTCATTCTGTGTAATATAATCAACCAAATTATTATCGATCGCGAATTGGATGAGTAGGGGATTTGATTGTCTTGCTACCATGATGCGTAAACCTGCAACTTGTGCTACAGAAAAATCAAGCACATCATCAAATACAAATAATATTTCGTGTGGTTGAATATGGTAATGACTATTCAAATGTTGCAGCGCCACTTTCTTATTTAAAGCTTTGTAGTAAACCGCATTAAAATGTTCACGCCTGGCTAATAAAAAAGCAGGCATATTATTTTCGCCTGTTATCACAGCGGTTATTGGAACTGCTTTTGTGCGCAAGAAATGATTGAAGCGTAACAGGTTTGTCCCCATGGCATCTACTTCACTAAACACACTGCCATTATCACCATTCTTTTCGCCATTGTTGAATACACCATCCCAATCAAACACTACGGCTTTTATTTGTTGCAGCTTTTGTTGCATTACCGCCGGTGGCGTGATGAATGTACCTTTGAAATGCTTGTTGGTTAATTCTGTTATTGTCATGTTGATCGATAGTAGGGATAAAGATAAATTAAAGTAATTTAACCAGTAGCATATTCAACAAAATACCAATCCACAATTAGCAATTGCTCCATCGGAGCAACCCCTTTGTAGAAAATAAATTTAAGAGGTGATTTTACTCCGTAGGGGTAACCCTAATTTTGGAAACTCCTACGGAGTTTGGTCATCGAGGTTGTTGGATTCTTCTACAAAGAGGTAACTCCTACGGAGTTCTTGATAAATGAATGCATTAATAATTTGATTTGTTGAACAGTGATCTACCGATGAAATGTGCGATCCCGAAGGTGTTCGGGAGAACATGCTATTGAAGCTAAATAGTAATTCAAATACCGGGCAAAAAAAAGTCTGCAGTACGTTTCCATACTGCAGACTTTTATATATAGATTGTAAGACTATGCTTTTAAATCCTGGATATCTAACATACCAACCGGTTTGCCGCCATCGGTAACTAAGATCGTATCAACATTTGTTTTCTTAAACAATGACGATGCATCATTTAATAAAGCACTTGATTCGATGCTGATAGATTGATTGTATTGAAGATCGCCTAGCTTTTTGCTAAGACTTGCTTCGCCACCTGTTTGCAATAATCTGCGAAGATCACCATCAGTGAAAACACCTTTGATTGATTTATCTGCATTGGTAACGGTAATAGCACCAAAACCAAATTCAGTCATTTTAACGATCGCATCTTTGATGTTTGTATCTGCGCTAACAACAGGATTTTTGCCATTTAAAGCTTCACCAACTGTTAATGTCATTAAGCGTGTATCTTGTAAGAACTGATCCGTACCGATTGTTGTCAAATGGTTTTCAGTTAACATCTTGATCACTTTCAATGGAACAGTGATCGTATGAGCACCTGCAGCGATTGCGTTACGAACGTGTTCAGGATATCTTACAGAGCTAAACATGATCTTAGTATCATAACCGTAATTTTTAACGGTATCAACACATTGCTTTACTAAAGCAAGTGTATCATAACCCTGATCTTGTGAACGGCCAACCAGCGGACAAACATACGTTGCACCAGCCTGCATTGCCATATATGCTTGTTGTAAAGTGTACACCAAATGCACGTTTACTAACAAACCATCATTGCGTAATAATTTACAAGCTCTAACACCTTCTAAAGAAACAGGTATTTTAAATACCGTTTTTTTAGGATCCAAACCCAATTTCAATTGACGATGTGCTTCTTTTACCACATCTTCTGCAGTATCGCCTAAAGCTTCGATCTGCAATACAGGTACTATTTTAGATAGCTTCACGATCATTCCATCGATGTCTGTAATGCCTTCACGCTGCATAAAAGTAGGCGTG
>DATHNB010000072.1:0-3052 GCA_035486495.1 Ferruginibacter sp.
TTTTAGGAATTTGGAAACCAAATGTAAATACGCCTGTGCATATTGCATGTTTCTTGTCAAAAATGATACAACGTAATAATGCAATGTATCAAACAATTGAAAACTTTCGCAAAAGTGTATATGAATCTACAAATGCAGGAAGACATAAGAAACCTCAATTAGAACTTTTAAATAATTTCCTATTTGATCAATTTGTGTATGAGAAGCCCCCTTATTCGATTACCTCTTATCTTTCACACGAAATATTGTTCAATAATATGGTTAAGGAAGTTACTGTAGAGGGAATAATTTACCCTAGTATAGAATCTTCTTTACGGTATTGCAATTACGCATTTCATCCATTCTTTTCGGATAGGTTTTTGGAATTACAAAAAGTAATAGAATTTACCTTAAATATTGACAAAGAGCTTTTAAAAGGTGATTATACTATGGGACGAATTGGGGTTCCTATTAATGGCACTATTGTTTGGAAAATACCAAGCAAAAAAGAGGCTAAATCATTTTATAATTTGATCCATCAAGGATTTATTAATGATAAGTAATTCATCAATTGTTTTTTTATACCCTATTTTTTGCATAAATATTCAATTTTATATAAATATCGTTATCTTAAATAATCAAAAGTCTATTATGGCAAATACCAAAGGATTATCAACTAGGGAGTGGATTTTTATAATCATTATAATTTCTTTAAGCGAAGCTTGTATTGCATACATAGCCTTTGTAAATGCAAAAAACGGTTCTGCATTGAACTACGTGTCATTTGCTGGTACTCTTATTTCCATAATACTTGCCATATTAGCAATTGGATATACTTATGGAGAATCTATTTCCGAAAAAAATAAAAGTAATGCGCTCGTTAATCAAATAGAGATATTGAGTGGAGTTGTAAATAACATTGAGTTACAAAGTGCCAACTTAGATAATATTGGAATAATTAATGAAGAACTTATAAAGCTGTCTAATAAATTTAATGAGGAAACATTTGAAACTCATAAAAGAATTGATAGTGTAAAAGAAATAGCGACTATTGTAAAGGAAAGACTTACGACTAATGATGGTATAGTAACAAGTGGGGAGCAAAAAATTGATTATAAACTTTTATTATCAATGAATTATATGCTTATACAGGTTCCATTATTAATGATTTATTATTTACAACTAGTAAAAGGGACATCTCTAAACATAATAGACAAAACAAGAGAAATATTTACAGAGACTGAAAACAAGTGTAAAGAAGAAGGAGTCGATTTGGGGCTTGTTAATAGAGATTTCTCAATAGGGATAACAATGACAATTTATATGTTATTAAAAGAATCAGATTTATTAAAGGAAAATTCGGGTGAAATAGAATTAAATATTAATCTCGTAGCAGGAATTAAAAGATGGAAAGTTGATTCTATAGAAAAAAATTATTTATCTATTTTATTTAATACCACATTTAACAAAATAAAGTCTATTTCTGAATAGAATCGATTAAGCAGCCCTTTTTATTTTCCGTTTTTTAATATCTGCAAGTATTTTCTTTGCTTCTTTCAGGTTAGCTTCAAACTTTTTTATCTTTTTTCGTTGTGTGGTTTTCTTTCGTTTTTTATCAATCATTTTTTGTGTTAAAATATGGGCAGCTTTCGTGGGTGCAATTTTCCTTTCTTCTTTGCCACTTTCAATTTTTTCAACACTTTCTTTCGGCTTGTAATTGACAAATTCACTTTCATCCGTGACGGCATTTTCTATCGTTTCGCTAAAGGCTTCATCTTGTTTAAATCTACGGTTATATTTATAGGCAAATTCAGCTAAATAAAACGGCAGGTACTTTCTACTCAAAACATGATATTCGCCTCTTATTCCGTTTTTAATGATGCTCCAATAGCCCTCTATCGTATTCGTATGTATTATGCCGTCAACATATCTTTCTTTGTGTTTAATTACAAGGTGTTGCACCACGTCATCAAAGCCATTATAAAATCTTGCTTCATCACTCATAATGATAGCATTTTCCTCATTTACATATTTTCGGAGTAATGATAACATTGATTTTGTTGTTAGCCTCCCTGCAACTTCTGTAATAACTCTTTTTTGTCCGCCACGTTCTACAAATCCAACTACAGGAACTTTTTTAGTGCCACGTCCTCTTTTGTTTGTAAGGTTTGAAAGATTTGCTTCATTGTCGGGTGTAACGCCGGGTTGATTTCTTTTACGTGGCTTTCCTCCAATGTACACTTCATCCACTTCAATTATACCCTCCAATAAAGGGGCTTCATCAATCATTGCGCAACGCACTCTCATTGCACTATACCACGCCGTTTTGTATGTTACTCCTAAATGTCTGCTTATTTCTTTTGCAGAAATTCCTTTGCGTGCATTTAGCATCATAGATACAAGCATGAACCATTTTGGTAGTGGTAATTTACTATCCTCGAATATTGTTCCGTATAAAACAGTAAAGTCTTTATTGCAACTATTACAGTGATAGTAAAACTTACGTGTCTTTCTTTTTGTAATTCTGTCGCTATCGCAATGAGGACAAATAGGTGTATTGTTCCATTTTACTTTTTCTAAGTGTTTGTAACACTTACTCTTTGTATTGAATTTACTATTGATTGAAAATACACTTGCCATAGATAAATTTTAAAAATGGATTGTACAGGAATCGAACCCGCATCTGCTGAATGTCTACTCCAACTATAATTGCCATTATACTAACAACCCGATTGCAAAAATCGGTTAACAAGTAATAGATATACAGAAACGAGGTAGTGAAAACTTTTATATTTCATCAGTAGTGATAAGAAGATATTTTTTTCACTACTGATGAAAAGTTTTATTTTTGCGTGGTCTACTTCAACACATTATAAAACAAAAGCCACTATTTAGTTTAGTGGCTTTTGTTTTACTTTAATCCCTTAAGTGCGTTTTTTGAGAATTGGAATAAATCCGCGTTTGTAAATTTCTTTTTTGTTGAGGCTTTGTATTCGATAAGATGTGTTAAGTAAGCTGACATTACAGCCATTCGATAGTGATTACATTCAGATTTATGTTTCTTGGTAAATAA
>DATHNB010000073.1:0-6850 GCA_035486495.1 Ferruginibacter sp.
TAATTCTCTACACCGATGATATCTCCGGTTGTATTATATAATCTCCATACACCTGTTTTTTTATCATCTTTATATTTTCCTTCTTCATCATAACCAGGTTCACCTCTTAATGCCGCAACCGTATTAACCCATCTTCCTTGCTTTAATCCTTTTTTATCAATAATGTTAATGGTATCTTGATTAGCCGATATTTTAAAACTTTTGTATTGTGCTTTTGCATCCATACCAAATAAAATAAATAGCAAAGCGACCAAACTTATCTTCTGAATATATAAAATACTTTTTTGCATTTTTGACATTTTACAGATCATTTAATTTCTCAAAATTACTTTTTCTTTTCTAATTGGCTTTTATTGTTATTAGGCACTATTGTTAATAGATACGTTAAAGAAAAAACGGATAATTTCTCTTCTTATAAAAAAACAAAAAGGAGTTGCTTATTAAAACAACTCCTTTTTCAATTAATTATGTCAGATCGTTTATTTTTCTTCTAATACAAATCTCCAAAGAAGTGAGGCTAACACAGCGCCCAGGATTGGTGCAACAATAAATAACCATAATTGCGATAAAGCTTTGCCTCCTGCAAATAAAGCAGGTCCAAAACTACGCGCAGGATTTACAGAGGCACCGCTAATAGGAATAGCAGCTAGCTGTATCAATACCAGCGTAAGGCCAATGGTTAAACCTGTTAAAGCGCTATTTCCTTGTTTAGAAGTAACATGGAAAATAACATACAAAAATAAAAAGGTAAATACTGTTTCAGCGATAAATGCAGATAGCGTAGAGTATTCGCCCAAATAACCTTCACCCCAGCCCGTAGATCCTAGTCCCCATTCTTGCATTTCAAATCCTGGTTTTCCTAATAGGATCAAATATAAGATACCAGCACCGCCAATAGCTCCAACGCATTGTCCGATTATATATCCTATTGAATCTTTTACGCTTATTTTTCCTGCCACCAGCATACCAATAGTAATAGCGGGATTAATATGACAGCCTGATATAGGCCCTATAGCATAAGCATTAACAGCTACAGTAAGACCAAAAGCCAGGGAAATACCTAGTAATCCGAGTCCCGCAACATCACCAAAACCTTTGCTGGCGATAACTACGGCACTACAGCCAAATAACACTAGGGTTAATGTGCCAATACATTCTGCAAAATACTTTTTCATAGAAATTGTTTTTAGATAAAGAAATTTTACCAAAAATAGGGGTATTTGTAGCTGTATTAGAAAATATAAACACCGAAATGATTATTGGTGATTTTAAAAGATAATAGTAACTTAGCTACAGTGAAACGACTTTCGTTAATATTAATTTTATTATTTGGTTTAATTTTTACATCTTTTGCTCAAATGAAAACACCGAGTGCTGGTGATGATGCAAAATATTTAAAATTCTACCCAAACCCCGCTACTACTACGATAGCGTTTGAATTTGTGTCCGATTACGATAAGTCTTATTCTATTCATATATATAATTTCATGGGTAAAGAAGTATACGAGCTGAAGACTGTTAGTCAGATAGTTAACGTACCGCTGGACGAATTTTATCGTGGGATGTATATCTACCAATTACGCGATGGGAATGGTGCCATTATTGAATCTGGCAAGTTTCAGGTAGTAAAATAGCTTTATTTTCTCCTCTTTTTCATTCATTTTATTGTTTCAATTGCTAAAATTTGTCAGTTAACAAGACAGGTATGGTCAGCTTTTGCCATTAGCGGCAATAAAAGATTTTAAAATTGTCAATTTGACTGCAAACTCAGCATTGGCAATATGTTTGACTGTTGTACCTTCGCAACCAATTTTTAAATATGGAACAGAAAATGCAATCAACGGAAGATATCAATGATTCGAATATAAATGTCAATCCTGACGCTGAAAATGCTTCAGAAGCTGATAGTGTTATTGAAAAATTACAGAAAGAGCTGGAAGAACAAAAGGATAAATATTTACGCCTGTTTGCCGAGTTTGATAATTTTAAACGTCGTAGTGCCAAAGAGCGTATTGAATTGTCGCAAACTGCCGGTAAGGAGGTTATAAAAGATCTTTTAGATGTGGTAGATGATTCGGAGAGAGCTGAAAAACAGATACAGGCAAGTGCAGATATTGCACACATCAAAGAAGGCATTCAGCTGGTTTTTAATAAACTGAGAAATGTATTACAATCCAAAGGTCTTAAGGCGATGGAAAGTGTGCATACAGATTTTGATGTTGAAAAACATGAAGCCATTACAGAAATTCCAGCGCCCACAGAAGAATTGAAAGGAAAGGTTTTAGATGAAGTACAAAAAGGATATTATTTGAATGATAAAATAATACGTTTCGCAAAAGTAGTAGTGGGTAAATAAATTAATCAAGCGATGATGCAATTTATTTATTGCGCCATTTTCAAACTAGTAGATCAGTATGTCGGCAAAAAGAGATTTTTATGAGGTATTAGGTGTAGCAAAATCGGCTTCACAAGACGAGATCAAAAAAGCTTATCGTAAGGTAGCTATGCAATATCATCCGGATCGTAATCCAAATGATAAAGCTGCAGAAGAAAAATTTAAAGAAGCGGCATCTGCCTATGAGATATTGTGTGATGCAGATAAAAAAGCACAGTATGACCGTTATGGACATGCTGCATTTAGTGGTGCGGGTCGTGGTGGTGGTTTTGGTGGCGGAATGAACACAGATGATATCTTCAGTCAGTTCGGAGATATTTTTGGCGATGATAGTCCGTTCGGTAGTTTCTTTGGCGGTGGAGGCGGTGGTCGTCGCTCTGGTGGTAATGCACGCGGAACAAGAGGTAGTAATATCCGCATTAAGCTAAAACTCAATTTTGAGGAAATGGCGAAAGGCGTTACCAAAACGGTAAAAGTAAAAAAATATATTGCTTGTACTACTTGTAGTGGAAGTGGTGCAAAAGATAAAAATAGTGTGCAAGCTTGTACTACCTGCGGCGGTAGCGGACAAGTTAGAAAAGTACAAAATACTTTTTTAGGACAAATGCAAACAGTTACCACTTGTCCTACTTGTGGTGGAGAAGGAACAACTATCACAAATAAATGTACTACTTGCAAAGGCGATGGAAGAATATATGGAGAAGAAACAGTAACACTCGATATTCCGGCAGGTGTGCAGGAAGGAATGCAGTTAAGTGTTAACGGAAAAGGTAATGCAGGAGAAAGAGGCGGTGCTAACGGAGACCTGATTGTATTAATAGAAGAAGAAGCACATGAATATTTGCATAGAGATGGATTGAATGTTGCATTTGATTTGCATATTTCTTTTCCTCAGGCTGTGTTTGGGATAAGTGTGGAAGTGCCGACCATTGATGGAAAAGCTAAAATAAAAATTCCACCAGGAACACAGAGTGGTAAAATATTTAGGTTAAAAGGTAAAGGTTTCCCTTCAGTAAATTCTTACGATAAAGGTGACCAACTAATACATGTAAACGTATGGACGCCGCAGCATGTAAGTGCAGAAGAAAAACAACAATTGGAAAAAATGCAACACAGTGAAAACTTTCAACCAAAACCTGAGAAGGGAGATAAGTCTTTCTTTGATAAGGTTAGAGAAATGTTTAATTAAGATCTAAAGAAGTCCAAAATATAAAAAAGCCGAAGCAATATTGTTTCGGCTTTTTTATTTATAATTTACAATTATTTCTTACTGTATATTTTTTTAGCATCACTAACAAGTTTCATAAAATCACTTTGCAAATAATTATTAGGTTCGTAGCAAAATTTTGCAATTGATTCGATCGTCTTCCAATCTGCGTTATCAATGTATTTTGAGCCACGCAATTTCATTCCAAATAAAACTACGGCAGTAGCAAACTGGAAGTCTTTACTCAAGCCATTAAATGCTGTGTAATTGTTAGTGCAATTATATTGTAAAGTTTGTTGTTGCTTGCTATCCACCAATGTATAGGTAAGTGAAACATTCGCTATCATATTATGAAAGCTATCTGCAGATGCTCTTTTGTTATTTGTTGGCGTTATCTCAAAAATAGCCATAGTGCTATTTCCACTTCCTATTTCTTCACTTTTTAAAATGCTGGCGCTATCGTCAATGGCATCCTTTTTATTATCAAAACCAATTAATCTATATTCCTTAATTACGTCACTGTTGAAATGAACATTTAATGAAACATTTTTTGCTACTGTAAAAATATCTTTCGTCATTTCAGTCATCAATACTTGTTCAGCAGTGAGGATATTATCTAGATAGTAATAATTACCGTTACCTTTTTTAGCTAATACTTTTAATGTAGAATCTTTAGGATCGCCACTACCAACATCAAGACAACTCAATATGATACCGGTTTGTCTTTGCTCTAGTATCAGATCTTCCAGCGCTTTTTCTGAAGTTACGCCTACATTAAAATCTCCATCAGTCGCTAGTATGATCCTGTTGTTGCCATTTTTGATGAGAGATTTGATAGCAACTTTATATCCCATTTTGATAGCATCAGAACCTGGGGTTTCACCATCAGGTATTATCTGTTCAATTGATTGTAATAATTTTTGTTTTTCAGTTCCGCTGGTAGGTTTTAGCCATTCTCTGACTGTGCCTCCATATGTTACAATTGAAACTGTATCTATTACCCGTAAATTTTTTACCAATAATTGAAAGGCGCCTTTTACTAAAGACAAACGATTAGGCAAATCCATACTTGCAGATGCATCTATCAAAAAAACGAGATTGCATGGAGGAACTTTATCGAGATTTAATTTTTTAGCATTGATATTTAAATAGAGTAATTGGTCAGTCGGATTCCAAGGACAATCAGATAATTGCGACGTTATTTTAAACGCGTCATCTTTCTCCGGCGCCTGATAATTGAGGTTAAAATAATTTAATAATTCTTCTATTCGTACATCATCTGGCGGCACAGTGCTTTGTGTGCTTATGTAACGATGTATATCGTTGTATGTTTCTTTATTAATATTAAGAGAGAATCCTGTGTTAGGGAACGTAGTAGCATTGACAGGCATATTTTCAATTATGGAAAAATGAGAATCGTCATCAATATGCCAGCGATATTTTAATAATTTTTTAGGGTCTGTTGAAGCAGATATTAATTGAGGTTTTTTATTAATACTATTAGAAGGAAGCGTCTTCATAATAATATTTTGATAGTCACTTGTTTTGATTGGAATTAATTGTGATTGGTATCCATCAAGGTCTACCGAAAGTGTATCAGTCAATCGGGTTGCATTAATTCCAAAATCTCCTGCAGTTCCGGAATGATATAATAACTTATCTGAAAGCAACATCAGGCTTACATTGTGAAGTGGCTGTCCCTGCTCGTCTTTTACTGCTCCCCGGATGTAATATTGGGCACTGCTGCTACAGACTATAATTAACGTGAATAGATAGGTGTAAAATGATTTCAAGGTAGTTAAAGTTAGGTTTTGCAGGTTAATACGAAAATATAGAACGATAAATGTTTATTATTAGTCTGCCAGTTGATATATAGCAGGTAAGTTCCTTCCCCAGCCATCATAATCCAGTCCATAACCTAATAAGAATTTATCCGGAACACTAAACCCAAGGTAATCAATATTTATTGGATGTATTAGTGATGAAGGCTTATTAAGTAAGACAGCCAGCTTTAGTGATGCAGGATGTTGATCGTGTAGTTGTGGTAAAAATTTAAAAAGGGTAGTACCCGTATCGACAATATCTTCTATAATTATTACATGGCGGCCTTTTAAGGATTCATCGAGGCCGATAGAAGTGATGACATTACCGGTAGATTTTGTACCTACATAAGAAGCAAGCTTGATAAAACTTATTTCTGCATTAATTGTTATCTCCTTAAAAAGATCAGCAGCAAACATAAATGCGCCGTTTAAAATAGCAATAAAAACAGGTTGTTTGCCAGTGTAATCTATATTGATCTGCGCAGCTATTTTTTTTATTTGTGTATTAATTTCTTCTGCACTTAAATATGGCTTAAAATTTTTATCCTTTACTTGTATAATCATTTTAAAAAATTTAAGTGTGATGATCTTTATTGCGTCACAATTATCTGCTGGCCTATTTTCAGGTCATCTCCTGTTAGCTTGTTCCAATCCCGTATTTGTTGGGGGGTGACATTATACAGTTTTGCTATCGAATATAAAGTTTCGCCTTGTTGTACTTCATGCAATGTAAGTGTAGCTTCCGGAGCGCAAGAATTTTTGGTAGAATCCGAAATTGCTGTTTTTGATGGAATTGTTTTTACGATCGTTGTTACTGTTTTTTGTGTAGTAACTGTATCTTGTTTACTATTGGCTATTTTTTCTATTGTGGTTTTTTCTGTTGTTATTTTTGTTACTTCAACCGTATCGATCGCGCTGCTATCAATTTTTGGTGGGTTGGTCATTGCATACACAGTATATTGTTCCAGGTCATATTGTTCAATATTGCTAATGAGGATCAATGGATATTTAGGATTAGTTGCGTACCCGGCTTTTTTTAAACCGTAGGCCCATGCTTTATAATTAGTAGGATCTAAGTGAAATAAGGAAGCGTAGTTCGGCCTGTTGCGTAAAAAATCGCTGTGATCTTTATAAGAAGCTGCTGCATCTTTATATACGCGAAAACATTCTCCCGGTAGATCATCATCATGGCTAAATCTTCCACCCGTCCAGTTTTCTTTACATTTTATGCCGAAATGGTTGTTGGCAGCCTTTACCAGAATACTATTGCCATTCTCGGTTTCCAATAATCCCTGTGCTAATGTGATAGCTGCAGGTACACCAGAGCGTTGCATTTCCGCTATTGCCAGATCCTTATATTGTTGTATATACTGTTCAGCCGTCATTGCTTGCGCAAATGCCGATTGTAGCATAATGATCGAAATA
>DATHNB010000074.1:0-6597 GCA_035486495.1 Ferruginibacter sp.
CCAAAATAGAATACGATAGTTTTAAAAACTACCGTATTCTTTGCTTAGATACTAAAATGATTGGTATAAAAACAATAAACAATTAATTTACTATTGAGCAATGATCATTTGTTTTGTATCAATCTTTTGTCCGTTAACCAATAGCGTATAAAAATAACTTCCGCTTGCAAGCGAACCTGCACTTAATGTTATTTGGCCATCTCCGGTTCCGGTAAGCGATACACTTTTGATTACACTTCCGGTAAGATCACTAACAATAATTTCTGCATTGGTTGTTGATTGCGGAAGATGATACGCGATAACAGTTGAACCTGTATAAGGATTCGGCGCATTCTGTTGCAATCTAGCCGCATCAGCACCCGTAACTACAAGCGGACTAGCTGCTTCTTTAGTCATGTTTGATGAATAACTGTTACAGCATTGGCTCATAGCTGTCTGCATTTGGCTAATGGTTGTTTTTAAATCATTCAACTGTTGCTGAAGATTGTTATTGGCCTGCTGTTGTTGCGCGTTGATTTCCTGCTGCTGTGTATTGGCGCTTTGTAAGGAATCGTTTTGTGTAGCTAATTCCTGAATAGCTATCAATGCAACTCCTGCAGGATCAATAGTAGAAATGTGTTTATTGTCTGTTCCTAAATTAAATGCGCTATAGAAGTCTTGCGCCATTGGCCCTACATGATACTCGGAAGTTCCTTTGTATTTCCATTTTGTAACAGACATTTTTTTAATGCGCGACAAAACATCTTTACTATCCGGCGTAGTAAAATCTTCTTTTAAATTTTGATCTGATGCATTGGTCCATACACCTCCGGCTGTTAGATAAGCACCATTACCGTTAGAGCTGGTTGTTCCGACAACAAAAACATTTGTTGCAGTAGGTCGAGCCGCTGCAAATCCCCAACCAATCGTAGTAGTATCGCCGAATGCCATAGTATTGCTTGCATATGTGTATGTGTCAGAGCCAAAGGCTGAGGTATTATTGAGTCCATCTACATAAGGACCTGCACCTCCTCCGACTGATGTATTATAATACCCTGTTGAATTAAATCCGCCAGCACCTGTTCCGACCCCGATATTATATCCCCCAGTCGTAATTGATAAAAGAGCTTCATTACCTATAGCAGTATTTTGATTTCCTGTTGTATTTAGTGAAAGAGCTCCACTTCCAACAGCTACCCCTGCTATTCCAATCGTGTTATTACTGAGAGCCCCATTACCGACAGCAGTATTAGTAGCTCCAGTTGTATTATAATAAAGTGCTCCTTGGCCATCTGCAACATTACCGTAACCGGTTGTATTAGAATAAAGTGCTGCGAATCCGTTTGCAACGTTAACGGTACCAGTTGTATTAGAATAAAGCGCAACAAACCCGTTTGCAACATTGTAATAACCTGTTGTGTTAGAATATAATGATTGCACTCCGTTTGCCACATTCCAATATCCTGACGTATTAGAGTATAAGGATTGCATTCCGTTTGCTACATTCGAATAGCCCGTTGTGTTAAGATAAAGGGCTTGCGCTCCGTTTGCAACATTACCTGTACCTGTTGAAGAAGGACTTAATGCTTGAACACCCCATGATGTATTGTTATTGGTATTATCTAACAGCCCGGCTTGTATATTATTTACTTTAAAAATAACATCTTTATCATCAGTCGTACCTATAAAATTAGTCCCGGGAGTTGTACCCGCATTACCAGTAAGGCTCCAACCTGGAGAAGTAGCATCAGTCAATCTTACCCATGCTGTTCCATTATTATAATAATAACCGGGTGTTACATTATTAGGGCTTGTTCCTGCGGTAGCAGTATTATATAAAATCATACCTGCTACATTCGCTGCCAAAGGACTTGCACTATTAGTAGCAGTTAAGGCTATGCGTGGAGGCAGTAAGCCTTGAGTTGTGCTTGTAAGGTCCAATAAAGCTGAACTGTTTGGTGTTGAAGTACCAACACCAACATTAACACTACTACCTAATACGATACTGTTACTTTGTCCTACTACAGCATTTGCACCAATAGCTGTGGCATTACTCCACCCCCCAGCACTTACGTTAGCATTATAGCCAAGTGCTAGATTGTTAGAACCTGTTGTATTGGAATTAAGCGCACCAAAACCCAGGCCAGTATTATTAGAACCTGTTGTGTTTGAAAGAAGTGCCTGATACCCTACAGCCGCGCTTTGCTGACCTGTTGTATTATGACCTAGTACCTCATATCCAGTAGCAACATTATTACTTCCTGAGGTGTTAGCTACAAGACAATAAGAGCCGATAGCTATGTTTGCAACCCCCTGGCTAACATTAAGTGCAGCCACTCCAAGAGCTATATTTTGATAGCCAGTTGTGTTAGTACCAAGAGAGTTGGAACCAATTGCAATATTGTTGTAACCTGTTGTGTTAGCAGTAAGTGCACTAGTACCAATCGCAGTATTTAGCGTACCTGTTGCGGACGGATTAAGAGCGCCCACCCCCCACGATGTATTGCTATTTGCACTATTCAACAGTCCCGATTGAACGCCATTCCTTTTAAAAACAATATCGAAATTCCCACTGTTTCCACCTAGTATTCCTGTGGACGTTAATGTATTGCCGGCTGTAAGCCAATTTTGGGCCGATGTTGAATTTGTAAAAAGTACTACGCATAGAAGTACTAAAAGTTTTAATTTTCTCATTGTTTAGTTTTTAGATTAAAAATTGTTTTTGTGGGTAATGATTTGTTGTGAAAATTTGATTTTTTATTTTACCATGCACAAGGGTTTAGGGTTTACAATGAATTAAATATAGCAGGCCACTAAATGATTTTTGATAATCATTTTCGGACAATTTATTCTACAGAAATCAATAATTGAAAAACTTAATCGTGCGGGATTATGTTTTCATACGAGATGCGGATAATAATAATTACAGATAATTAAAAATAACAGATTTATTGTTTATAACAAAAAAAATAAATACTTCTACTTCAATTATTTTTTTTGTTATAAATTCTCTGTTAAGCGCATTTATATTTAATAACAAATGCAGTTAAATCCCTATTAAAACTTAACTTGATTATTGAATATTTACCTTACTTACAGGACTAATTTTAATTAATATAAATATAATGAATAGCACAAAAATTAAAACACTAGGTGAATTAAAGAAGAGCGGATATGTTACAACAAGTATCAAAGATGAGATCCGCAATAATCTTATCAAAAAGATCAAAGCAAAAGAAAATGCTTTCCCGGGTATTTTAGGATATGAGGATTCTGTAATACCTGACACAGAAAGAGCTTTATTATCCCGTCATAATATTTTGTTTTTAGGTTTACGCGGACAAGCAAAAACGCGTATGGCGAGGCAAATGATCGAATTACTGGATGAATACATTCCGGTAATTGCCGGCAGTGAGATCAATGATGATCCTTTACAGCCTATCTCCCGTTATGCCATTGATTTGATCGCAGAGCATGGAGACAATACACCTATTGCATGGCTGCACCGCAGTCAACGTTATGGCGAAAAGCTTGCTACACCTGATGTTAGCGTGGCTGATCTAATTGGTGACATTGATCCTATCAAAGCAGCGAATTTAAAGCTGAGTTTTGCAGATGAGCGTGTACTGCATTACGGTATCATTCCAAGAAGCAATCGCAGTATTTTTGTAATTAATGAATTACCCGATCTGCAAGCAAGGATACAGGTTTCTTTATTTAATATTTTAGAAGAAGGCGACCTTCAAATACGTGGTTTTAAATTACGTTTACCCTTAGACGTTATGTTTGTGTTTACAGCAAACCCTGAAGATTATACTAATCGTGGCAGTATTGTTACGCCACTGAAAGACAGGATCGAAAGTCAGATATTGACGCATTACCCAAAATCGATCGAAACCTCATTAGCGATTACGGCTCAGGAAGCTGACATTTATGAAGAACAATTAAAAAGAGTAAAGATCAGTGATCTTATAAAAAGATTAATTGAACAGGTTTCTTTTGAAGCAAGAGGCAGTGAATTGGTAGATAAAAAAAGCGGCGTGAGTGCAAGGTTAACAATTGCCGCATACGAAAATGCGGTGAGCGCAGCAGAACGCAGAGCGATCATCAACAACGAAAAACAAACACAGGTTTGGATAAGTGATATGATCGGTATCATTCCATCAATCACTGGAAAAATCGAATTGGTGTATGAAGGTGAACAAGAAGGCCCCTATCAGGTTGCATTTAATTTATTGGAACGTGCCATACGTACACAATTCGGTTTATACTTTCCCAATCCCGATTCATTAAAAAAGAAAAAAACAAAAGGCAAAGAACAAGCTGAAGAAAGTCCTTATAAATCAATCACGCGTTGGTTTGATAGCGGTAATCATTTAGATACTTTCTTTGAAACAAAAGATGAAGATAAAATCCAATTATTGTATAAGGTAGATGGACTTCATGCACTGGTAAAAAAATTCTATAAAGCAGCAGATGAAAAAGAAACGGCGTTATTAATGGAATTTGTTTTGCATGGTTTGGCAGCACATTCATTGATAAGCAAAAAAGTATTGGATGGTAAAATTGAATTTAAAGATCTGATGGGAAGTATGTTTACCATGGGCTCCCAACCTCATGATGAGGAAGGATTTGATGAGATCGATCTGAATTAATTTAAAATAAAAAGGCTGAAATAACATTTCAGCCTTTTTATTTTAAATTATATTTACTTCTCTTTCCAACACAACATGAAATTTATCTTTCACACTATGTAGGATCTCTGCACTCAAACTATAAATATCATTACCCTCTGCTTTTCCATAATTAACTAATACCAATGATTGTTTATCATAGCAACCAGCGTCTCCTTTTCTGAAACCTTTCCAACCACATTGTTCTATCATCCAGCCTGCGGCTAATTTAACATCTCCATTGTGAACGTCATATCCTACAATATTGGGAAATTTTTCTTTTAGTGACTCAAATTTTGAATGTGACACTGTTGGATTTTTAAAGAAGCTACCTGCATTTCCTATCACAGAAGGATCAGGTAATTTACTGCTGCGAATATTTATCACGGCTTGTGAAACGGCTTTGATACTTAGCTCATGAACCTTCATCCTTTCCAGCTCTTGTTTAATGGCTCCATAACTCGTATTAAACTGAGGCACTTTATTTAAACGATAAGTAACACTAGTAATGATAAACTCATTTTTGTATTTCCTCTTGAATATACTATCACGATAACCCAATTCACAATCATTCAGACTAAAAGTGTGTACTGCTTTTTCTTTGATGGAATATGCTTCTAAATAATAAAGCACATCTTTTATTTCAACGCCATACGCACCAATATTCTGCATAGGCGATGCGCCAACATTACCGGGTATCAATGAAAGATTTTCTATTCCTGCCAGATTATTTTCAATACAATACAACACAAACTGATGCCAGTTTTCTCCTGCACCCACCTGCACATAAACATGGAGTTCATCTTCTTTTATCTTTTTAATTCCTTTTAATTCATTCTTTAAGACAAGTCCATCATAATCTTTAGTAAATAAAATATTACTGCCCCCGCCCAATACAATAGATGAAGGCAAATCAAGAATAGATGTTTTTTGAAGGTCGATCAGCTCATGTAATTCTTCAACTGTTTTAAATCTGGCAAAATATCTTGCATGCGCATCTATTCCAAATGTATTGAATTTTTTAAGTGATATGTTAACCTCTATGTCCATTAGCAATAATTAAACGCTGTCTACATCTGCGATCATTGTTACCGACGCAAATCTTTTTTCTGTCAGTAATAAATTAAAATGATGACGAATTATCTTTTTATACTGTTGTATCCGTTTGCTATCCAAGGGCAGTTTTATTAATAACTCCATCAAGTATTGATTGCGAATTCTCCCTACCACCGGTGCTGCGGGACCAACTATAAAATTCCTCAATTCTTTCTGCATTGCCTCCCCTAATTTATTCGCCGCTTCATCAACCACTTCTTTTAGTTTATGTTTTAAAGTGATGTGGATGATCCTACTATACGGCGGATAAGAAAATTCTTTACGATTCACCAATTCATATTCGTACATCTGTTTATAATCATGCTGCTGCACAAATTGCAATACAGGATGATTAATAGCCGATGCCTGTATCAATACTTTTCCTTGTTCATCTTTTCTGCCTGCACGTCCGCTAACCTGCTCCATCAGTTGAAAAGCCCGTTCATTTACCCTAAAATCTGCGAAGCTTAGCAAACCATCCGCATCTAAAATTCCTACCAGGCTAACCTTCTCAAAGTCTAACCCTTTTACCACCATTTGTGTGCCAACTAATACGTCTATACGTTGCTGTTCAAACAATTTGATCAAATTGTCATGCGCCGTTTTACCTCTTACAGAGTCCACATCCATTCGCGCCACTTTTAACTTTGGGAACTCTTCTTCGATCATTTCCTCTATTTTCTCCGTACCAAAATTTTTCTCCGCCCAATTAACCGTTCCACATGCAGGACACTCAACCAATTTAGGATAAGTGGTGCCACAATAATGGCAATGTAATTTGTTAGAAAATTTATGCAGCGTAAGCGTTACATCACAGTTTTTACATTGTGGCAAATAACCGCAAGTTCCA
>DATHNB010000075.1:0-4194 GCA_035486495.1 Ferruginibacter sp.
TTTGGCTAATGTTTTTGAATTCGTTACTTCTCCGTACTGCTCCAGCATTTTGTGCAGTTGCAATTCTGAAAAAGTTTTTAGTACATCCGCCGCCGTTAGTTTCTGTCGTTGATCCATGCGCATATCCAATGCGGCATCAAACCGAATAGAAAAACCTCTGTCTGCTTCATCAAACTGATGACTCGAAACACCGAGATCGGCCATGATACCATCAACGCCCGTAATTTTATGCAGCCGTAAAAACCTTTGCACATGACGAAAGTTTTGCGGCACAAAAATTATACGGTCATCATCCGGTACATTTTTTTTAGCGTCCTCATCCTGATCAAATACAACCAGTTTACCTGTTGTACCTAATTTTTCCAGAATGGCTCTGCTATGCCCGCCGCCGCCAAAAGTGCAATCCACATATACACCATTAGCCTTAATGTTTAAACCTTCTACGGTTTCCTTTAGCAATACCGGCGTGTGATAAGTTGATTCGTTGTTCGGTTGCTCATCTGATGATATATTTTTCGATCTATCCATATTTTACATCATCAATTAAACAATTCAACTATCAGTTTTTTTATTCATCACATCATTGGCCAGCTTGCTGTAGGCTTCAGGTGAAAAATTGTCAAAGAGCGATTTATACTTACTTTTATCCCAGATCTCAATTTTTGTAACTGCCGAAACCAGCACTATATCCTTCTCTAATCCCGCATATTCCATCAGTGTTTTCGGTAGTAATAATCTTCCAGCAGAATCCAATTCAACCTGCGTTGCGCCATTTAAAAAATAGCGCCTAAAATCTCTAACTTTAGGGTCAAAATCATTTAGCTGACTGATCTCAGAAAATATAGGTTCCCAACTTTGCATTGGGTATAAACTCAGGCAAGGTTCGATGCCGCGATTGATCACAAATTGGTTCGCGCTCTCTTCCAGCAGCTGCTTTTTAAAGCCGGCCGGTAAAAGGAAGCGCCCCTTGGCATCAACCGTAACCTCATATTCACCTAGAAAACCAGTCATTTATGAAAATTTGACGTATTATTAGAAATACTAACACAAAATAACACTTTTTCCCACTTTATATGCTAAAATGAAGCCAACATTTTTATCCACAGAACTGTATGAGCTTGTCAGTATGCTTATAAAGCCTTTTTGGGTTGTTTTTAGGGTGAATTGAGTGTGGAAAACTGTGGATTGGTGTGCATTTCGTAGAAATGCAATCGAAAATTGAGCATGGAAAATCAGATGTTGAGCATTAAAAGCGTAAAAAATACTCAATTCTCAACGCTCGATTTTCAATGTTCATCGTTAGAAAAATGCTGAAATATTTCCACGAACAAGGTTATTTCGCAAGCGGAAATGTGAGGATAAATGTTGTTCCTTTTCCTAAAGTACTCTCTGGTTTAATACTGCCACGATGCGCATCCACCATGGTTTTTACGTAACTAAGGCCGAGGCCAAAACCTTTTACATTATGTATGTTTCCCGTATGTGCACGATAAAATTTTTCGAAGATGCGACTTAGTGTTTCTTTGCTCATCCCAATACCATTGTCTTCGATACGGATCCTGAATTGATCGCCTATATTTTGCGTGGTGAATTTTATTAGCAGGTTATCTTTTGAATATTTCACTGCGTTATCAAGCAGGTTGCTTATGAGGTTTGTAAAATGTACCTCATCTACTAAAATAGCATCTTTAGTAGCATCTAACTTTAATTGCAGTTTGCCTTTTTTTTCCTGCACTTGTAATTCAATATTATTTAAGGCGCTTATTATCAATTCATTTACAGACGTTTTTTTCAGGTCAAGTTTTACCGATTCATTATCTAAAAGTGCGGCCTGTAAAATAGCCTCTACTTGCTTATTCATCCGCTTATTTTCTTCTTTTATGATGCCGGTAAAATATGCTGTCTTAGTTTTATCATTTATTACTTTTTCATTCTTCAATGCATCTACTGCAAGAGAAATTGTGGCCAGTGGAGTTTTAAACTCATGCGTCATATTATTTATGAAATCATTTTTTATCTCACTCAATTTTTTTTGCTTTAAGAGTGCTCTTACTGTAAGAAAAAATGTGCTGATAATAATAATGGTGAAAAACAATGCACCTGCAATCAGCCATGTCATTGACTTCCAGATAAAATTCTTTACATGGGGTACAATAACGATCAATAATTCTTGTGGCTCACCGTCATCTGAAACGCTTTCGGTTTGTGACTCTAATGGAACAATGTGATTTTGATTATTGACCGAATCATTATAAAGCGTATAGAAATTTTCAGATTCCATTTCATCACCAATAATAGAGGTAGAAGTGATAGCAAATTCAAAAGGTATGTCGTGTAGATTATGTTTATCAAATGCCTTACTGATAATTTTTCTTACCTCATCAACATTGTATTTTTGAGAGATTGATTGTCTGAAAAATTCCAACTGCAGTTTATTATTAGGGAACGTGATATTATTATTTTTTAAAGGCATTATACCATTACTATTCTGCTGCATCAGATCCTGAGATGCCGAATAAGTAGCCATGTTTACATGCTCGTTGAATTTTTGTTCCTGTGTTAGTAACGAACCCTTTATCCATAAAACCTGGAAAAAGATAATGCCAAGCAGAGATAGCAATATCAACACAGTTATTATGGGGAAGATCTTTTTCATTGATGCAAAAATAAAACACTGTAGGAGTTGGGAAGAAACATTAACATTTTTCTATAAGTTAGCCGCTTCTTTGCAATATGCCAGATAATCCTTCTTTACCTGAACACTATAGCGCTTACTATATTTTATGAGGTCTTTTTTCCAGGAACCTGCTTTTTCAAAAAATATGATCAATTCGTCTGTTGTTATGGCACCTTGTCTGCCTGTGCTTCTTAATTGTGCAGATGCAGTAATTTCAGCAAAAGCACCAATTATTTCTTTGAATTTTTTTATACGGCCATTACATAATTGAAGATCCATTCTATCTTGGGTAGGTTGCAATTTTTTTATGGTGTACGGATGTTTTTCATGAATCAATGTACCTAATAAGGCAGGTGTTACATTTTGCAAATAATTTTGAATAGTCGTTACTCTTTCTGCATCATTTTTCCAAGACGGCTGCTTGATTTTAATGAAAGGTTTTACAGACGATGGAATAGCCTGTTTCATATCCAGTAAAAAATATTTTTTTATTTTACTGTAGTACATCAATATTTCGAACCTGTTAACACCCAGACTTCCCGTTCCTGCAACACGATAAATCACATCACATACTTCCCATTTTTTGTGGTTATTTTCAATACACCATTTTTCTACGGAATCCGTAACAGCCTTTCTTATATCATTGCTAACAGCTATTGTATGACCCTTTATAATTTTTAATTCAGCTCTTTTAGTACTACTTTCTACCAGTCGCCCTTCGAGTAATTCTCTTGATTTTCTTTTGCCTACTGTTGTTATAAAAGATTTTATTATTCCTTTAGTTGTATCACGCTCAAATGCAATGGGTTTGCCGCTTAAAATAGTATGTAAATAAGAAGTAAAGAAAAAATCTACTAACTCATCGGCAATTTGTGACGTTACTTTTAATTCATCTGCGGCCAAATAAATACTCGTCATGGTACGCAAAATTTCCCATGTAGCAGGTCCTAAAATGGCTTCATCAAAATCATTCATATCAAAATACACCAATCCATTATCCCCTTTGTATGTGCCGTAATTTTCAATATGAAGATCTCCGCAGATCCAGATCTTTGTAGGATCTTTTACCGGAATATTTTTAGAGAGATATTCAAAAAACAAATGACAGGTGCCACGATAAAATCTGAAAGGACTTTCCTTCAGGGCCTTGTATTTTATATCTAAAAATACTTTGTTTCTTCCCTTATTATGATCGTATATTTTTTTTGCGATTGAACTCATTGTCATTTTTTAAAATTCCAGTTCTAAAATTTCTTTATCTTTTAATAAATAAGCAACACAGGCTTCGTGATTTTTCTGGCTGCCTTCCAATTGCCATTCTCCTTTAATAACATTTGCGTTTAACGATTGTTTTCCCCTGTGTACTACTAAATTAAATTGGTCAAAAACTTCTTCATAATGTTTTAATGTAATCTCCTGAAACTTACACATGATTGTATAGTTGCGGATTTGATTAATTTTATCAATCTTATTTTGAATAAGTAAAAACACTCTTTGTACACCAACCGTAATAAAAA
>DATHNB010000076.1:0-4794 GCA_035486495.1 Ferruginibacter sp.
CTTAATTATTTTTATTGCCTGCCGGTGTATTATTGCTGGAACTGTCTTTTCCATTACCAGGATGTTTATTGCCAACAGCTATCGGAGAACCATCATGTACGGCTTGTAAACCATCAATGATAACTTTATCTCCAACATTAATTCCTGATAGTATCACAATGTTTGCACCGATAGTTCTGCCAACCATTACTTTTTGTTGTATAGCACGAAGTCTTACACCTGCATTAGCAGTATCTACAGCTTTTGTCGGATCACTAGGAGCATTGCCTGTTGTATCTTTTGCAAGAAATACAAAGTATTCACCCATTTGTTCTACAATTGATTTGCCCGGTATAACCATTTGTGGTGCTGTGTTTTGATTGTGCACACGAACAATACAACTCATACCATCTTTCAAAATATTTTTCGGGTTAGGAAATACTAACCTTACTCTTATTGTTCCCGTTTGAGGATCAACGGCCCGATCAATAACTGAAATTTTTCCAGTATATGGATAAATTGAATTATTAGGAAGTATGATGCTAAACAATGAATCATCATCATCGTCTTTAGCGTATTGAAGTTTTTCAAAATCTGACAGTTGTTTCTCACTAACCAAAAAATCAACAGCGATAGGATTGTTGGTAGATATTGTGTTTAATATTGTTTGTCCAACTGTTACAACGTTTCCTATTTTAACCTGACTGAATCCAATCGTTCCATCAAACGGCGCATAAATAGTAGAGAACGACAAATTAGTTTTTGCAGTTTTTAATGCTTCTTCAGATGATTGTACCTGGTTCTTGGAATTCTGTAAAGTGATCACGGCATGATCATACACTTGTTTTGCAACAGCATTCTGACTGTTCAAATATTCGTAACGGTCCGCATCTTCCTGCGATTGTTTTAATGTGCCTTCCTGAACTTTTAAATTAGCAACGGCTGCATCATAACTTTGCTGGTAAAGACTCCTGTCAATATCATATAATTTCTGCCCTTTCTTTACGAAGGCTCCTTCAGCGAAATATATGCCGGTAATATATCCTTGCACTTGCGGTAATAAACTCACCTGGCTCAGCGCCTCGGTAGTAGCAGGATAATTATCATAATACGAAACGGGCTGTGCTTCTACCGTGTATAAGTTAACAGGTGCAGGAGGGTTCGGTGGTGGTTGCTTTTGGCTGCAAGAAAAAAGAGCCACACAACTCATCATGACCATGCTTACGATTACTCTATTCATAAGAGAATTTTATTTTACGTTTAAATTTTAATTCGGTTAATAAGAAATAACACCCATTGCTTTTTCAAGATCTATTTTGTTTGATAACACTTGCGATAAAGCATTGATATAGCCGATCTCAGATGATATCAAATTCGATTCTGCAGTGATCACATTTAAGTACGCAACAATACCTTGTTTGTATTGCAGGGCTACTACATTGTATGTTCTTTTTGCCAAGGTTACATTATCTCTCAAAATATTTGCGTCGTATAGGTTGCCTTTATAATTTGCTAGCGCGGATGTGTACTCGGAGTATATCTGAGATTTTAAATTAACACCACTCAGATCAATTAACTGACTCTCTAACTTAGCTTTACGCAGGTTTTGAACTCGTGCAAATCCAGTGAATATAGGAATGCTAAGCGATAGACCGATATAAGAATTAGGATAGGCATTATTAAAAAGCTGAGAGAATTCATTATTCTCAAATTCATAATTATAATTATAAAAACCAGATAAGGTTGGCAAGAAGGCGAAACGATAATAGTTTATAGTCTGCTGCTGTATATCTTTATCAGTTTTAAGCTGCTGCATTTCTATACGTTGTTCATACTTTAATTGTTGAGTAGTATCGAAAGCAATATCGTTTACCATTTGAGCCGTATCATAACTCACATTGAATTGTTTTTCCGGAGGATAACCCATCAATTGTTTAAGATTGGCATAATTAGGCGTAATGTTTTCTATTGCCTGTTTTAATTGTGCTTTTGAATTGTTAAGCGTAATAGCAGCTTCTTCATAATCTGTTTCATCTACAATACCACCTACGTATTGATGATAGGCGTCTAAATAGTTTCTGGAAAGTCTTACGGTATCTTCTTGCAAAACATTGATCTCTTGTAAAGTGAGTAATAAATTATAAAATGATTTACTTACTTCTGATACCAAAAATATTTTAGTGCTGTCAGTAATTTGTTCTGCCTGTTTTATGTATAATGGCGCAGCATGCGCAGCATATAAAAGTTCAGGATTGAATATTGTTTGTGTAACACCAACGCCTGGAATAGCTGTATTCACTACACCTGTTTTTTGTGGTGCAGGTGGAGCTCCGCCATTACTTACAAAACTGGTAGGAAGCTGAATATAATGTGTAAGGTTTCCCGTAACACCGACTTGTGGCAACCATCCTGATAAATTGATGGCATTTGTTGCATGAGCAATAGATACATTTATAACCGCTTGTTGTAACGCAGGTTGATTTTTTAAAGCATAATCAATACACTGTTTAAGTGTTAAAGATTGTGTACTGTCATTGGTATTTTGTGCATAGCTGTTGGATGATACGCAACAGCATATAAATAATAAAACAGGAGCGATCCTTTTTATACCTGAATGTTTTATACTTTTTACTACGTTAAACTGCATTGGTGCTACTTTGGTAATGAATGGCAAAAATAACACCATTATTTTTTGTAGCTAACATATATACATGAACGGTAGTTATTAAAAGGTTAAGGAACAGTGGGTTTATATAGAAATAGGCCTTATAAATATGTAAATGAGCATCAAAAGTTTGTATTTTTTATCTTTTCTTTGTAGAAATACTTTTAGATGAATCCACTCGTAGGAATAATAATGGGCAGCGAAAGTGACCTTGAAATAATGAAAGGTGCCGCTGAAATGCTTCGCCAGTTTGACGTAGAGCCTGAATTGACGATAGTTTCGGCACATAGAACGCCAGAACGCCTGAGAGAGTATGCATCAACGGCAAAGGGCAGGGGGATTAAAGTTATTATAGCCGGTGCGGGCGGTGCGGCTCATTTACCCGGTATGGTGGCGGCTCAAACCATTTTACCTGTGATCGGCGTACCGGTAAAATCATCTAATTCTATTGATGGGTGGGATTCGATCCTGTCTATTTTACAAATGCCCTACGGTGTACCGGTGGCAACAGTCGCTATGAATGCGGCAAAAAATGCGGGTATTTTAGCTGCGCAGATATTGGCTTTGCATGACACAACGATCGCCGGAAAATTGGAAGCTTACAAAGAATACATTGATGATATTGTGATGGAAAGTGTGAAGAATGTGAAGACGCTTGGATTTAGGAATGAGTTTGATAAGTAAAAACCCCTCTAAATCTCCCCTGAAGGGGCGACTTCTCCATGCTCAGGGTTATGATTAATTATTTAGGCTGCTCAATTTTTTGCAGAGATTTATGTTTTGTCATGCTGAGGTACGAAGCATCTTATTTTTTAAATAACAGAACGATAGTTGTGAATTAGATTCTTCGCTTTGCTCCGAATGACAAAAGCAAGAAGAAAGACTATTTCTCAGTTAGAATTCCAAACTGCTGTTCGAGCGACAACGAATTTTCATACAAAACCTTTATAAAATCTTTTCCCTGGTGCGCATAGTAGGGTAGTATACTATCAATTCTTTCCTGCAAATTATTATTAGGAAATAAAGTGGTTTTCACTTTTTGCAATTGGCGCTGTTGTGTTTGGAATTTTCTTTTTTCTGCACGCAGCATTTTTTTTTCTAATGCTTCTAATTTTTTTATTGATTGCAGATGAAGTGATTGTACGTGTTGCTGAAGTGTAGTATCGATTGGGCCTACAACGTTTTTAATATCTTTATAAATGGCACAGATATTTTTCTTTTCTTTTTCTAAATTTAATTGCTGATCTGTGTCGCGTTTCACCAGTTCGTTCAAAAGTGCTGTTTCTTTTTTGAACAGATCGAGGTTTCTAAACTGTAATTTTTCGGCCAACGCTTTTATTTCTTTATTGATCACCATAAAAGAATTACGAACGATCAATATCGGATAAGGAACATTCACCCCTTCAAATACTTTCTTCAGTTCCAGCCAATAGGCGATCTCGCCACCGCCACCAATAAAAGCAATATTCGGTAAAATAAATTCCTGGAAAACTGGACGCAATATTACGTTCGGACTAAATCTTTCAGGATGTTCGTTTAGTTCTTTTATAATATCTGCCTCAGAAAGCTTCAATTGAAAATTGAGAATTGAATATTGGGCATTGTGCATTTCAATTCTTTCGCGTTTATCGTCCTTCAAATAAAACATATTCAACTCTCTGCCACTTGCCTGAACTTTATATTCATGCGGAAATGCTGCAACTGTTTCTGCTACTAATTTATGAGAGAATTCTGTTTTTAATTCTTTTTCAATTATCGGAATGAAGCTTCTTTTAAGATCTGCATTGTCGGGTAATAAAATGATCAATCCATAATCAGCAAATAACTCATTTACTAATTTGAATGTAGCTTGTTCAATTGTAATTCCTTCTTTGTAAAAGGATTTCATCAGATCAATGATCTCTTTGCCAAAAGGATAAATTAATAATTGTCCTTCGATGCGTTGAATTAATTCTATTAATGCAGTATCAACTTTCATTCTTCCAACAGCTCCCGTTTGATCGGTTTTCCATTCAAACTTTTCTCCATCGATATAGATATGTCCTAATTCATCCAGGTCTGCATCTTCGCTACCCATGTAATAAACGGGCACAAATTTATTTTCCGGCAATTGTGTTTGTAAAGTCTCCGCCAGTTTTATAGCATGCAGT
>DATHNB010000077.1:0-5953 GCA_035486495.1 Ferruginibacter sp.
TCTGCCAGGTATCCCAACCACCTGTTGCTGATATTGTAGCGTTACTGATCAATGTTGTTCCATCAGAAGATATAGATAATTTACCACCTGCCGCTCCACTTGCCGCTCGTACAATAACATTATATGAACCTGCCGTTGCGATGTTGACAGTATATTGCATCCAATCATTTGTTTCCGTCCAACCAACAGTAGGGCTATTTTCAGCAGTTGAATATTGCAGATCTACCCCATCATTTCTGTAATACCATCCATTGTTCCAACTTGTACTTGATCCAACAGTAGATCCATATTGTGTATCCTGGTATAAGGAATCATTATATGCATATCCATTTTTACCTTCATCATAATTAGCCGCAGTTATTTTTCCCGGAAGTGAAACTGCTGTATTATTATAAGGAACCGTATTTGTATTTCCCGGTTGTTTGAATAATGCATACAGATACCCATTATTCGTTGTACAGTTAGCCACTTTTACATCTTCTAACAATTCATTTAAAATTGCCTGACCTGCAGCAGCGGAAGGCATTGCACCTCCATTAACATAATTGGCAAACGTTGTCCAGTTAGCAGGTTGCTGAAACGTACTCACAGAAGATACGCTCGACATTTTTTTATAAGGCCAGATAGCCCATCCAATATTATATTGGTTTACTAATGTTTCTGCATCAGCGATCCAGTTATTAGAGTTTTCTCCAAACTCACCCATCCATATCGGAACGTCTTGTCCATCACGAACGGATAAAGCGAAACTTAATGTTGAGGCTAAATTATCGTTCCAATATTTATGGAAACTATACGCCATATTATTATCCCACTTCGGTGTTAATCCAGTATAATCATTTGCATAATTATTTCCCTCTATAAATAAAATATGATTATTATCTACCTGCCTTATCGCTGTTGTAATATTTTGCATTAACTGCATTAACAATGTATTACCTGGAAGAGTCCAATCTGTTTCATTGATCAGATCATATCCACCAACATACGGTTCGTTCGCATAACGCTGCGCTAATGCAGCCCAGAGAGCTACGGTCTGATTCTGGTTAGCTGTACTTTCCCATAATGAAGGCTGGCTTGGGTTATAATTACTTATGTCTCCGGTATTTTGTCCGCCCGGCGCTGCATGAAGATCTAGAATTACATATATATTATCTGCTTTACACCAGCTTACGATACTATCCACTATCGTAAATCCTTGTGTTAAAAACACAGTAGGCTGCCCCAATGGTGTAAACAATTCATAATCCAATGGAAGACGAATACTATTAAATCCCATTTTCGATATGCTATCAATATCTGCTTTTGTAATAAAATTTTGATAGTAATTAGCGTAAAACTGATCGCATGCAGCAGCGCCTATCATGGCAGTAATTTTCTGCTTATAAATATATTGCGCTCCTGTCATGTTCATCATGTATCCTTCCTGGATCATAAAGTCTCCAATGTTGATCGCTTTGATAACAAAGTTTCCATTATTGTTTACAATATTTTTACCGCTTGCATATAAATACCCTGGACCAGCTGGTGGTGCTGTTACTGTAAAATAATTTAAATTAAATCCACCGGCTATTATGAATAATCTAATGGTATGTATTCCTGCCGTTAGATTAATATTCGATACAGTAGTTGTAACCCAATCCTGATAATCACTTGTATTAGGTAAACTCACAGGACCAGTAACATCAATACCATCAACTTCCAATCTAATAATACCTGATGAAGATGTACTAGCAGTTCTGAACCCTACATTGTATGTTCCGGAAGCAGTTACATTTACTGTATATTTTTCCCATTCACCAGCAACTGTCCATCCAACATCATAACCCCCACCTATATCTGTAGAGGCCTCTATATCTACACCTTCTGTTGTTCGATATTGTCCTCCATCATTTGTAGGATCCGAATCATTATATGCAACTCCTTGTCCACCATTATCATAATTTTCTGCTTGTACCGTTCCGGGAATTGGCCATGGTACACCGCCATAAGGAGTTTCAGGAACCGGGACTATAGGAGTATTAAATATATTTTGAAAATTAACAGCATAACTATTGTTGCTACAAAAATTATCGTAATTAACGGACCAATCCATCATACCCGCTAATGTAGGATAACCACCAGTTTGCTCTAATGTATATGAGCCGGGCTTAGGACCTTTACCCAACAAATAATCCATCGCAGCCCTTACTGTTGCCGTATCTGTAAAGCCGCCGCCCGCTGCAGTAACGCAAGATGGTAAGCCTACGGCAATCTTACTTGCAGGCAATCCTGCGAATAATCCACCAGCAGTATTAAATCCTTTTATAGATGCTTCTGTTTCTGCTACTATAAAATCTGCTGTGCCTTCATTGTAAACATTTCCATCCAGGCCGTACATGCTACCTGTGTTATATAATTGCACCTGCAAAACATCTAATGAATCTTTCAATCCATTAACGATAGGAAGATATGAACCCCACACTCCGCCATACGAAGACATCCCTCCCTGCACATCTGCAGTTTCAGGAGCAAGCGTTAATAATAATTTTTTGTTGTTCGCTGCGCGATAATCCTGCATGATCTGTTTTAATGCAGCGATCAGATATATTTCTGGTGCATCTACCGGAGATGTAATTGTAGAACCATTAGTTACAGACAATGAAGTGCCTTCAAAATCAATATCAACACCATCAAAGCCATAAGTACTAATAATTGATTCTACCGTACTGATAAATGTACTTTCTTGTGCTGCATTGGTTATTGATACCGGCGCACCTTCACCACCAATACTTATCAATACTTTTCTACCCTGACTTTGTAAAGTTTGTATTTGTGTAATAAATGTTGCCTGCGAAACATTGTATGGAGTAAACCCAATTTGATATTCATTTCCATTAATGGGAGTTGCAAATGCAACAATGACCGTATTATAACGCGGATCAACCTGATCTAACTGTATATAAGGACTAGTAGGATCATCCCAATCTTGCCAGTATCCTAACAACGCAGGAGAAGGTATTGTCTGGGCTTTGCATATACTACTTAAGAGTACGACAAATACAGTTACAGCAATAAATTTATATACGCTAAAATAAGCATGTAGAGTTTTTTTCATACAACGATAGCAAGCATTAAATACTTAAAGAAATAGACAATATTATTATAGGCTAAGCAGTAGGATCGTTATGGATATAATAAAGTCGTTAAGCAATAATCGGCGGCGCTAAGGTATATTTTTGAAGTTTTCTATCCAAAACTATTTTTTTTAATACTTAGATTCCCCTATTATAAAAAGCAAAATATAGGCAATTTTCATCCCTATATTTCTTATCTTGCAAGCATTAATGTGTATTAACGCTACTATACAGTACTTTTTAAGCAATAATTTAGATCTGCTTAACCACTGAGGATAATACAATTCCGCTATCGGGCGATTTGTGCCCTTTCTTTTCTATATCAATTTTATATTAATTTTTATGCAATCAACAATCGACATATCTGCCAACACGCAGCAATATATTAACCTGGAAGAAAAATATGGTGCCCACAACTACCATCCATTACCTGTTGTACTAAATCGTGGTGAAGGTGTTTTTGTGTGGGACGTAGACGGGAAACGTTACTATGATTTTTTGAGTGGATACTCTGCTGTTAACCAGGGACATTGCCATCCAAAAATTATTGCTGCTTTAGTTGAACAAGCACAAAAACTAACGCTTACATCAAGAGCTTTTCATAGCGATCTTTTAGGTCAGTATGAAAAATATGTAACTTCTTATTTTGGGTATGATAAAGTATTACCTATGAATACTGGTGTTGAAGCTGTTGAGACCGCATTAAAATTAGCAAGGCGCTGGGGATACGATGTAAAAGGTATTGCAGAAAATGCTGCAAAGATAATTGTGGTAGAAGATAATTTTCACGGCCGTACATCAACCGTAATTTCTTTTTCCAGTGATCCTGCATCATACAAAAATTTTGGTCCTTATATGCCGGGGTTTGTAACAATTCCTTACAATGATCTTGCTTCACTTGAAGCTGCGCTGCAGGATAAAAATGTAGCGGCCTTTTTATTTGAACCAATACAAGGTGAAGCAGGCGTAGTTGTTCCGAACGAAGGTTATCTAACGGGCATCAGAAATTTATGTACAGAATATAATGCGCTGATGATCGCTGATGAAATACAAACTGGTTTATCAAGAACAGGAAAAATGCTCGCATGCGATCATGAAAATGTGCATCCTGACATTTTAATATTGGGTAAAGCATTGAGTGGCGGAGCCGTTCCCGTGAGTGCCGTGTTATGTAGTGATGAAATAATGCTGACGATAAAACCAGGCGAACATGGTAGTACATACGGAGGTAATCCATTAGCTTGTGCAGTAGCAATAGCATCATTACAAATTTTGAAAGATGAAAAATTAACTGAGAATGCAGCAATAATGGGTGAATTATTACGCAGCGAATTAAAAAAATTAAATTCTCCATTTATTGAAACGGTAAGAGGAAGAGGCTTATTAAATGCCATCGTAATAAAACATAAAAATCCGGAAGCTGCATGGGATCTATGCTTAACGCTAAAAGAAAATGGCTTGTTAGCAAAACCAACACATGGTGACAAAATACGTTTTGCCCCACCATTAATAATAACAAAGGAACAAATTTTAGAATGCGTTGAAATAATTGATAAGAGCCTCAGGAGTTTAATTGCTTAATAGATAAATTGTTTTATTGCTGGATTGATAATTAATCTGCAAAACAACAATTCAACAATAAAACAATTCAACCATTAATAACACAACAATAAAAATGGACACACATCTTCATCACGATAATCATCATACTGAAAACCATTTAAAAAGCTCTGATGCTTTAAGAGATATTGTTATTGGTTTGAGTGATGGATTAACTGTTCCGTTTGCATTAGCTGCAGGCTTAAGCGGTGCTGTTGATAAAAGCAGTATCATTATTATTGCAGGTATTGCTGAAATTGCCGCGGGAAGTATTGCCATGGGCTTAGGCGGGTACCTTGCGGGGAAAACAGAACAAGACCATTATCAGAGCGAAGTAAAAAGAGAGTATAATGAAGTTGAAAACTTACGTCATTTAGAAATTGAAGAGACGCAAGAATTTTTTGCCAACATTGGTTTAAGCAAAGAGTTACAAAAACAAGCTACAGAAGAAATTGCACAAGACAAAGATCGCTGGGTTGATTTTATGATGAAGTATGAATTAGGTTTAGAAAAACCAGATCCTAAAAGAGCTACTAAAAGCGCATTGAATATCGGACTCTCTTATATTGCCGGCGGCATCATTCCTTTAAGTCCTTATTTTTTTATTGCTAATTCTGCAGATGCGTTAAAAATATCCATTGTTGTAACATTGATCTGCTTATTTATATTCGGATTTTTCAAGAGTAAAATAACTGGTGTAAATGCTTTTTGGGGTGCAGTACGTGTTACGCTAATTGGTGCTGCTGCGGCGGCGGCCGCCTTTAGTGTAGCTAAATTATTTCAAATTCATTAATACTGATAACCCATATATTTCATTTGAAATCATCAATTTAGCCCCATTCTAAATTATTCCGAGAGCTATATTCCCCCACCTAACGAATACAGGAAATTATGATGGTGAAGAAACCGTAGAACTTTATTTACAGGATTTAGTAGCCAGTATTACAAGGCCGGTAAAAGAATTGAAAGGCTTTCAAAAAATATTTTTAAAAAAAGGTGAAAGCAAAGAAGTGAAATTTATTATCGGAATAGATGATCTGAAATTTTATAATACTAACTTAAAATACGCAGCCGAACCCGGAGATTTTAATTTATTTATCGGTGGTAGCAGCGATAATGTTCAGACCATGAAGTTTGTTTTAACAATGTAGAACTATAAATGTTGATAAGTTCTACCTAAAAACAAATAGCTTCTTGAAAAAGATGCTATTTGTTTTTTAAACATTGAAATAATTAAA
>DATHNB010000078.1:0-5770 GCA_035486495.1 Ferruginibacter sp.
AAGAGTGCTAGACTACATTCGATTGGTAAAATACCTTAATAGTTTAATCAACATTTAGTAATTGGGATAAACGGTTTGTTAAGGGTCGGTGATCATGAAATAATGCCGCAAAAGTAGGGTATAAGTGCAATTTGGAAAAATCATGCAAAAGTGCCCATAATTCAGTTTAAAATTTTCTTGCATAACAAAGCGGGTAATCGCTTGCAGAAGTATATCTTTGTTCCCTAAAAAATAAAACAAAATGGATTATAACAAACTTGTTTCTATAACCGGTCTAAGTGGTTTGTATGAATTATTATCGTCAAAAGCAGATGGCGGCGTTGTACGTTCACTGGAAGACAAAAGCACAAAATTTGTAAGTACGCGTATACATAGCTTTTCTCATTTGGAAAGTATTGAAATATTTACCACAAAAGATAACGTGAATTTGGTAGAAGTTTTTACTGCAATGAAAGCAAGTAAAACAGCTGTGCCTGATGCAAAAGCGGACAACAAAGCATTAAAAGCATACTTCGAAAAAGTATACCCTGATATGGATTTTGAAAGAGTGTACAGCAGTGATATGAAGAAGATGGTAAAGTGGTTAGAAATTTTAGCTGCTAACAAGATCGAAATAAAATTATCTGAAGCACCTGGACAAGAAGAAACTACAGCAGAAGTATCAACTGAAGCAAAAGCTCCAAAAGAAAAAGCGCCTGCAAAAACAGCTGCAGCAAAACCGGCAACTGCAAAATCTACAACTGTAAAAAAAGCAGCGCCACCAAAAAAGATCAATTCGCCTCGTAAGATGGCTTAGTTAAGTTATACGTATTTAGTCATAAGTTGTAAGTCTTGCATTATATTGTAGGCTTACAACTTTTTGGTTTTAACTTTTTCCTTTTCACTTTTATTATACTATTATGAACTATACAGCAGACATACATAAGATCGAACGTCATTTTGTTCCGAAGGATTTTGTAATTACTGATTGGCAAAATTTAGAACCATATTTTAAGAATTTGTTAGATAGAAATATCGCGACAAAAGAAGATCTGGAAAAATGGCTGAAAGATCAAAGTGAGCTGGAAGCTGTGGTGAGTGAAGATGCTTGCTGGCGACAAATCAAGATGACCTGCGATACAGAAAATAAAAAATTGGAAGAAGATTTTAATTTTTTCTGCATGGAAATTCAGCCGAAGATCCAGCCATATGCAGATGCGATCAATAAAAAATTAGTGGGCAATCCATTGACGAAAGATCTTGATCAAAAAAAATATTTCACTTTCTTTCGTAGCATCAAAAAGAGTATCGAGTTATTCCGCGAAGCAAATATTCCTTTGCAAGCAGAGCTTTCTGTTTTACAACAACAGTTTGGTGTAATAAACGGAAAGATGTCGGTTACTGTGGATGGTAAAGAATATACTTTACAACAAGCATCAAAATTTTTACAGAGTCCTGATAGAAAAGTAAGAGAAGAGGTTTACTACAAAATTCAGGAAAGAAGATCACAGGATAAAGATGCGCTGGATACATTGTACAATCAATTGATCCAAAAACGTAACGAGGAAGCGTTGAATGCTGATTTCAGTAATTACCGTGATTATCGTTTTAAAGAACTGGGTCGTTTTGATTATACAAAAGAAGCGTGTTTCGCTTTTCATGAAGCAGTTAAGTTACATGTTGTTTCGTTAATAAATATTATCCATCAACATAAAAAAGAAAAGTTAGGTGTTGATACATTACGTCCCTGGGATCTGGATGCAGAACCTGCAGGAACGGAACCATTACATCCATTTACAACAAGCGAAGAATTAATTAATAAATCAATCGAATGCTTTACAAAGCTTCGTCCGTTTTTTGGCGATTGCCTTAAAAAGATGAATGAGATAAAACATCTTGACCTGGAAAGCAGAAAGGGTAAGGCTCCGGGAGGATATAATTGTCCGCTGGCAGAAAGCGGTGCACCATTTATATTTATGAATGCAGCCGGACAAATGCAGGACGTTACCACCATGGTACATGAAGGCGGTCATGCGATACATTCTTTTTTAGCACATCCTTTAGCGTTAAATGGTTTTAAAGAATACCCAATGGAAATTGCAGAAGTTGCCAGCATGGCAATGGAATTGTTCAGTATGGAAAATTGGGAAGTTTTCTTTTCAGATAAAGAAGAATTAAAAAGAGCAAAAGAACATCAGCTGGAAAGAGTGATCACTATCTTCCCTTGGATCGCGATCATTGATAAATTTCAACATTGGATCTACGAAAATCCAAAACATACTGTTCAGCAACGTACGGACAAATGGGTTGAAATTTTGAATGAATTTAAAGATGATGTAGTAGATATGAGCGGTTTGGAAAAATACCGTGAAACTGCGTGGCAGCGTCAGTTACATTTGTTTGAAGTGCCATTTTATTATATCGAATACGGTATTGCACAACTTGGCGCTATCGGTATGTGGATGCAGTTTAAAAATAACCAGCAACAGGCTTTAGATAATTATTGCAATGCATTAGCCTTAGGCGGAACAAAAACATTGCCTGAGTTATACGAAACCGCAGGATTGAAATTTGATTTTTCTCCTGAGAGAATTAAGTTGTTGATGGATTTTGTGAAGGGTGAGATGGAGAAGATATAAAGTATTAAGATATTAGTATCAAGTCGCAAGAAGAACAGTACACTACTTTTTGGGTTTTCCTACTACTTGATACTTGTGACTTGCTACCTTATTTACAATCATCGCAAATACCATTCACCACCATTTCTGCATGTCTTGGCTCAAAACCTTTAGGTAGTTTAACTGTTGGTACAGTTACATCTTCTAAACAAATTGTTTTATTACAATTATCGCAGATAAAATGTACATGATTATCATGGTGATGTCCCGCTTCGCATTGATCTTTACACAAGGCATATAAGATAGAATTATCAGTAGTAGGAATGTGGTGTACAATTCCTTTATCAACAAAAGTTTGTAGTGTACGATATACTGTTACCCTGTCAAAAGCAGCATCTGTATTTTTTTCAATATCCGCATGTGCCAATGCGCCATTGCTTTGAAGAAATAGCTCCAATATCTTTCTGCGCCCATCTGTAATGCTGAGCTGGTTCTTTTTTAATATGGATAGTATTTCGTTTTCCATCATTGCAAAATTACTTAATTAACCGTAAAAGCTTCAATTGTTAAAATTGTGGAATAGTTAAATTATTGATGGAATTCAAATGGCAGAGATTCCAACAATTCAACAATCAATCAATTTAACAATTAACCAATTGAACTATCTAATTACTCAGAAAATTTTTCTTCGGCGTTTTCTCTTTCAATAAAGCCTTAGCATCCGTAATTAATTTTTGTATTTCTTCTTCTTTCAATCCATCATAAATGCCTCTTACACGTTGTTGTTTATCAACGAGTGCAAACAGTTGTGTATGAATAAATTGATCGTTAATATTTAATGCGGTGTCACTTCCTCCCTTATCAATTAAATAACTATGGCGCGCCAGATCATATAGTGATGTTTTACTGCCGGTTAAAAAAAGCCAGTTATCATTTTGTATGGGAAGCGTAGAGTCAATAGGAGCGATAATTCCATAAGATAAGTCTAATCGTTGCTCCAATTTTCCATTCACCATTTTGTATTCATACTTTTTCAATAAAGGGACTGAATCGACTTCGGGCATACAGGTATGCGATAAGATCATAAAATCTTTTTCATTTTTAAATTCATCAAAAACTCTGCGCATATTCGCGTTCATTTTAGGACAAATTCCCTGGCAAGTAGTAAAAAAATAATTAGCTACATATACCTTCCCTTCAACGTCTCTGTTAGAGATAGTTTTTCTATTTTGATCAACAAAAGAAAAAGATTGAATGTTATTATTAATGACAGGTAATCCCGATTCTGAAAAATCGATTTGCGTATAAACGAAATAATAAAATACACCTAGCAATATCACAAAGAATCCTCCGTATAATAACCACTGCTTTTTCATCCTGTATTTTTTTGCAAAGCTATGCGTTATAATTTTCCTCTCCATTTTTTATGAAAATAGTATAACAATAATCCAAAACTTATCAGGAACCATAGATAAAATAAGCAATTCCAAACAGAAGGATGGCCGAGAAAAAAGGCAAGATCAAAATAAATGCCCAGCGTCATATTTACTACTAACCATACAATACTCATTGAAATGGTTTGCATTATCCGAACCAAAAACTCTCTAACATCAGGCTCCATGCCGGGTTCCATATCCATTCTAGTAATTTTAATTACAAGGTAACAATAACTGTCCCAATAGCTAAATTTTTCTAGCAAACCCATATTAATGCTTGATAAGTTACCTTTGTTGCATGCCCCAATTTAATTGGAACGATACAAAAAACCTGTTAGGGAAACTTACATTCAAAAAAGCTTTGAATGGTGTAAAAGTATTGAGTAGTTTTTATGTTAGCCGATTGTTAAATAAACCTGTTCAATGGGGTTATCCTGTTTCCATTTCTTTTGAACCCACAACGAGCTGTAATCTTCGTTGCCCTGAATGTCCGAGTGGTTTGCGTGCTTTCACTCGTCCGACAGGAATGTTGCAACAAGATTTTTTTCGTACTACGATCGATGAAATTCATAAAGAGTTATTATACCTTATTTTTTATTTTCAGGGAGAGCCTTTTTTGAATCCTGATTTTTTAGAGATGGTGAATTATGCTTCATCAAAAGGAATATATACAGCAACATCTACCAATGCTCATTATTTAACAGATGCAGTAGCCAAACGCACTGTTGAAAGTGGTTTGGACAGATTGATCATTTCTATCGACGGAACAACACAAGATGTGTATCAACAATATCGCGTGGGTGGAAATTTAGAAAAGGTTTTACAAGGCGCCAAGAATATTGTGAAATGGAAGAAAGAATTAAATAGCAAAACACCATTTGTGTTTTTTCAATTCTTAGTAGTAAAACCGAATGAACATCAGATCGAAGAAATTAAAAAATTAGCGAAAAAAGTTGGTGTAGATGAAGTGCGTTTTAAAACTGCGCAGGTATATGATTATCAAACGGATCCTAATAAACTGATACCAACAATCGATAAATTCAGCAGGTATAAAAAGAACGCAGATGGCAGTTATACTGCAAAAAATAAATTAGCCAATCGTTGTTGGAAATTACAGTATGCCAACGTAATTACATGGGATGGATTGGTGGTTCCCTGTTGTTTTGATAAAGATGCTACTCACCAGTTGGGTAACCTAAAAACCCAGTCTTTTAAGGAAATATGGAAAAACAGTAATTATACACAATTTAGAAACGACCTGAGAAAAAGCCGTAAGAATATTGATATTTGCGCAAATTGCAGCGAAGGGGCGTCCGTTTGGAAAGAATAATTATTTAATTTTATCGTTTAATACAAGTACACTCTAACTTCAATATTACCCTTATGACTAAAAGAAAACCTAAAATAATTAAGTATAGCAATGAACGCCAGAAAGCTATTGTAAGTATCCTTTGGGCGTACAACTGGGTAATAGACAAACTACGCTATATCTACGAAGAAGAAGACCTTACCTTACAGCAATACAACATATTACGCATTTTAAGAGCAAGCCCTGTACCCTTATCTACATTGCAAATACGCGAACAGATGCTGGATAAAATGAGCGATACCAGTCGTATTGTAGACAGGCTTGTTATTAAAAAATTAGTAAAAAAAGTGCCTTGCAAAGGCGATAAAAGATTAGTTGATATTACTATAACACTCAAAGCAGAAAGAATTATAGATAAGCTGGCAAAA
>DATHNB010000079.1:0-12881 GCA_035486495.1 Ferruginibacter sp.
GATATCATGGATGGAAGTTTTGTGCCGAATATAAGTTTTGGGCCAATGATCTTAAACTTTATCCGCAAAACGACAACAAAGATTTGCGATGTGCATTTAATGATAATAGAGCCTGAAAAATATGCAGAAGCTTTTAAAAAAGCCGGAGCTGATATTCTTACGGTACATATTGAAACTTGTCAGCACCTACACAGAAATATTCAACAAATAAAAGGTTTAGGAATGCAGGCAGGTGTTGCAATTAATCCGCATACTCCTGTAAGTGATCTGGCTGATATCTTAGAAGATATTGATATGGTTTGTATGATGAGTGTTAATCCTGGTTTTGGTGGACAATCATTTATACCACATACTTTAAATAAAATAAAAGCACTTAGAGAAATGATCAATGCGCGTTCTTTAAAAGTAAAAATTGAAGTTGATGGCGGTGTAACTTTAGAAAATGCAAAATCAATTATCGATGCGGGTGCAGATGTATTAGTAGCGGGTAGTACTGTTTTTAAATCTGCCGATCCAAAAGAAACTATTGCTAAGCTAAAAAGCTTTTAATAGAAATTCATTGCATCATTATCTTCATCTAGTTTTCGAAAAGCATATAACATGCAACTAACATGTAGTGCCTGATCAAATTCATTTCTGTGTAACATTCCTCTTACAGCTTCTAGCGGCAATAGAATGATCTCAATTTCTTCATTCGCATCCAGACTTTGTTTGGCTACTTTTTTGCCTCCTGTTGCTAAAAACAGGTCGGTATAATTATTTAATATACCAGGATTGGCAGCAACTTTTCCAAGATGCTCAATCTGTGTAAACTCATAACCAGTTTCCTCTAGTAATTCTCTTGCAATAGCTTCTGAAAGATCTTCGTTTTCTTCAACAAAACCACCAGGAAGCTCCACAATTGTTTTTTCAATTGGATGACGATATTGTTTAGTTAAAATAACATCGCCTTCTTCAGTGATAGCCAATGCGCATGCAGAACGAGGTAGTTCTACAACATAATATGATTCAACAATTTTACCATCGGGCATTTCGCATTTGTCTTTGCGGGCAGTAAAATATTGAAAGTGGGCAATATATTCGGAAGACAGTTTTTTCCAGTTCATTGTGTTTTATTAAAAATCTGAACACGATTTTTAATTGATTGGAGGATAGGCACGATTTATCATTATACAAAAATCCTGTCTATCCTTTAATCTTTCTAATCTTGTTCAGACAAAATTACCAATTCATTCTTTCACGCAATCTTGTTACATGTGCTGTATGATGCTTACTGTGCCATGCATACAAACCCAATAAATGCCAAAGCGTTATTTCCTTTTCCATTTCAGGATGAAAAACAGTTCTGTTCCATTCATCACCGTTAATATTTTTTATCACTTCACTCCATCTTACATGTAATGCGTGCAGTAGTGTAAGGGATATATTAACAGGCAAATTTTTAGTATCACTAAGCTCTGCCCATAAAGCTTCTTCATAAGGTTTTATAGTTGGATTCTTTTCTGTTAACCCTAACTTAAAACGTATGTATGCATTCATGTGGCTGTCTGCTATGTGATGTATCAATTGCTTTACCGTCCAGCCTTCCGGACGATAAGGTGTATTGATCTGCGCTTCATCTAAATTCAAAATTGAATTTTCAAGAAGCTGTGGCAGAAATTTTATATCCAATATCCATTCCTGTAATTGCTTGTCAGAAAATGGTTGCGGTTCATATTTACCAATTGGATATTTTAAATCTTCTGTCATATAAATGAACCTAATTTATTTTTTGCCTTGTGGTGCTGGTGTAGTTGCCGGAGTTTGAGCCGGTGCAACAACTGCAGGTTTGATTGACAACAATTCCATTTCAAATATCAAAGCAGAACCACCAGGAATTTGACCGCCTGCTCCTCTATCACCATAAGCAAGATCGCTTGGAATATATACTTTGTACTTATCTCCAACATGCATTAGTTGTAAAATTTCTGTCCAGCCTTTAATAACACCACCAACAGGTATAGTTAATGGCTGGCCTCTTTTGTATGAGTTATCAAATTCAGTTCCATCAATCAAAGTACCCGCATAATTAGCAACTACTGTATCCTGTATTGTTGGAGATATTTTAGAAGAATCTGATTTCCTCAATATCTCATATTGTAACCCATCAGGTAAAGTAGTCACTCCTGTGCGTTTGCCATTAGCATCTAAAAAAGCCTGGCTCTTTGCTTTTACACCAATAAGCTTTTGTGCCATATACTCTTGTATTTTTTTCTGTATAGTCGTACTAGCTTGTTCGTCAGTTAAACTTGTGGTCTTATTTTTAAATACATCTTCCATTGCTTTTTGCATAGCGGCATAAGTTATTTTATCAATTCCTTGTTTATCCAGATTGTGTGCAATATTCATCCCTAAAGCATAGCTGAATGAATCAGTTGAATTCTTTAAAGGATTTACAGTTGTTGGTTGTGGCGCTGATACCACTTTCATTTTTGTGGTTTTCTTAGGAGCTACTTGCGCTTGTGTAGCGGTACTTGTGATTGCAACTAATAAAGTCGCAAAAATAAACTTTGTCATTTTTTAGTTTTAATTGGTGTGATGGTATATAAAATTTATTCTTCTCTAATTTCTTTTCCTGTAAGATGAATGAATACATCTTCAAGGTTGGCAGATTTAACCTGCTTTGGTCTTTCGAAACCTGTTGCTACCAGGTCATCGATCATTTTATCTGGCGAAGCCAGGGATATTATTTTACCTTCATCCATGATCGCAATACGGTCGCATAATTGTTCTGCTTCATCCATATAATGCGTGGTAAGAATAACGGTTGTTCCTTCTGCTCTTATCGTTTTTATCAGTTCCCATAAATTTCTACGAGCCTGCGGATCTAGTCCAGTAGTGGGTTCATCTAAGAAAACAACTCTTGGTTTATTGATCAATGTTGTGGCAATAGAAAAACGTTGTTTCTGTCCGCCACTCATTTCTTTGAACTTATTTTTAGCTTTTTCCTCAAGGTTCACCAACTTCAACAGATCCATTGGGTCTACTTTCTGGTTGTATAAACCTGCAAAAAGATCGATCAGTTCCAGCAAATTTAATCCCGGATAAAAACCAGATGTTTGTAACTGAACACCAATTATCTTTTTAATATTATCAGGTTCTTTATCAAGATCAAGTCCGTCAACAATTACTTTTCCACTCGTTTTCTCGCGCAGCGTTTCAATAATTTCCAATGTGGTTGATTTGCCCGCACCGTTCGGCCCTAGTAAACCAAATATTTCTCCTTCATATACATCGAAAGATATTCCCTTTACCGCTTCAAAAGAACCGTAATTCTTTTTCAGATCTTTTACTGAAATAATTGTTTTTTGCATACCTCAACTTGCCTAATGGCAGAGCAATTTAAGTAAAAAAATACCTTTTCAAATATTTGTATTTATCTAATCATTTGGGTATTTGATAACACTGTTTTAAATACTTGCTATAATTAGATAAGAATACGACTTTTGCAAATTATTTGAGAGGGCTAAATTAAACGAATTAACTCAATCAACCCAAATAACAAGTAGTATAGATGAAGGTTTTTAAATTTGGCGGAGCCAGTATTAACAGTATTGACAGGATAAAAAATGTAGGCAAAATATTGGAGTCATTTAAGGGCGAGCCAATTTTAGTGATAATATCTGCCATAGGTAAAACCACCAATGCTTTAGAGGAAGTAGCCGAAGCTTTTTTTGCCGGGAATAAAGAGCAGGCACTGAAGTTTTTCACCGAGATCAAAGCAGAACATTTAACACTTGTAGAGAAATTAGGATTACAAACAGTAGCTACTTTGAGTGATCTGTTTACTGAAGTAGAGTGGTTATTACATGATAAACCCGTAAGGGATTACGACTACTATTACGATCAGATAGTATGTTGCGGAGAATTATTAAGTACAGCTATTATCAGTGATTATTTTAATGCTACATCGATCAAAAATATATGGGTTGATGTAAGGGATACATTTAGTACTGATGATAACTTTAGAGATGCAACCATTGACTGGAAGCTAACAGAACAGAAAGTTCAAAAGAATATTGTACCACTTTTCTCAAAAGCGAATATTGTTATAACACAAGGATTTATTGGCGCTACTGATGAAAATGAAAGCACAACTTTAGGCAGAGAAGGAAGCGATTATACGGCTGCTATTTTTGCTAATATGCTGAATGCTGAAAGTCAGACGATATGGAAAGATGTTGAAGGTGTTTTTAATGCCGATCCTAAAAAATTTCCTGAAGCGACAATCATTAACGAGTTAAGTTATAGTGAGGTTATTGAGATGGCTTATTATGGAGCACAGGTCATACATCCCAAAACAATTAAGCCTATTCAAAACAAAAATATTCCATTGCATGTGCGCTGCTTTCTCAAGCCAGAGCTCACTGGAACGATCATCAGCAAGAAAACAGTACAAGGCTTACCTCCTATAATTGTTATAAAAGAGAAACAAGTATTAATGGAGCTTCGTTCGAAAGATTTTTCTTTTGTAGAAGAAAAGCCTGTTGGGAAACTATATGAATTGTTTGAACAGATAAAGATCAGGCCAAATTTATCTCAAAACGGAGCTATTAGTATTCTATATTGTTTGGATGATAAGCCCGATCGAATTGAAAAATTAGCATTAGCTGCGGGAGAAATGTTTGACGTACAATTAGAAAAAAATCTTACACTCTTGACGGTAAGACATTTCACAAATATAGTTTTGCAGGAATTAACGAAAGGAAAGATAAAATTGCTGAGTCAGCAAAATAAAGATACTATTCAGATCGTAATGAAGGATCTCTAAAAAGATCATGGTAATTTTGAAAACTACCATGATCTTTTTATTTATTATTCAGCCCTATCTCTACGTTGCGGCCCAACATCGCCGGCATCATCTTTAGGTTGCGGCTTGGCGTTAGGTAGCTTACCTCGCTTGTAAATAATTAATCCATTTAAGAAATTTCTTAATAGTTGGTCACCTGCTTCCATATAACCAGGCTGGTCCTCATTTCTAAAGATATCTCCCAGAGCGCCTTTACTAATTTCAAAATCAGCTAAGGCAAGTATTTGTATAATATCTTCGGTATGTAAAGAAAGTGCTACACGTAATTTTTTCAGTATGTCGTTATTTGTCAACATGTGTTAATTATTTTATTGATAATTGATGGTTAAAAGTAACACTATTGTTGCATTTTTATTTATCTTTCCATTCTATCCACACCACCGCAAAACTTTATTATGAGCCCTAATCTTTACAATGTAATATTGGTAGATGATCATGTACTACTACGAGATGCCCTTGCTTCCCTTATAAATACTTTTGATGAATGTCATGTGATGAATGTTGCAGGTAATGGTAAAGAACTAGTAGACGAGATCGGTAATGGCAATATTCCCTGCATCGTACTATTGGATCTTAATATGCCTCTGATGGATGGTTATGAAACCGCTAAGTGGTTACGTGATAATCATCCTAAAATAGGCGTCTTAATACTAACGATGTACGATTCTGAAATTGCATTGATACGTTTATTACAATTGGGTGTAAAAGGGTTTTTAAAGAAAGACGTAAATCCGGACGAATTAAAAGCAGCATTGTTATCGGTCGCAAATGGCGATTATCATTATTCCCATGGCGTAACAGGTAAATTAGCTACATTGTTTCAAAACAATCACGACAATAATTCTTCTTTAGATCGATCGATATTGAATGATATGGAAATTGATTTTCTGAAATTAGCCAGTACAGATATGACCTATAAAGAGATTGCTGATATTATGAAACAAACACCTCGCATGATCGACAATCACCGTGATTCTCTTTTTATAAAATTGAATGTAAAGAGCAGGGTTGGATTGGCTATTTACGCAATAAAGAATGGCATTGTAACTTTTTAAAAAAGTCCGAATAAGGTAGAATCGATTTTGGTGATGATCTGTCCCAAATGTTCTTCGTTTTCTGCAAACTTATTAGTATTCGCATCGATTATTAATAATGGTCCTTCTTTGTAATTTTCTATCCAATTATTATAATAGTCGTTTAGTTTTTTTAAATAATCCAGGCGAATATTTTCTTCGTACTCTCTCCCACGTTTTTGTATTTGTGCTACCAATGTTGGTACCGATGCTTTCAAATAAATTAAAAGATCCGGAGGTTGCACCATTGATTTAAGCGTTTCGAAAAAATTGTAGTAATTAGTAAAATCACGTTTGCCCATAAGGCCCATGTCATGAAGGTTTGGAGCAAATATATTGGCATCCTCATATATAGTTCTATCCTGAATAATGGTTTCAGTGCCACGGTGAATATCTAACAAATTATTCAATCTGCTGTTCAGGAAATATATCTGTAGGTTAAAGCTCCAGCGAGGCATATCCTCATAAAAGTCATTGAGGTATGGATTATGATCTACATCTTCAAATTGAGGTATCCATTTATAATGCTTGCTAAGTAACTCTGTTAAAGTGGTTTTCCCGGCACCTATATTTCCGGCTATAGCAATGTGCTTAGGTTTTTTTGTTTTTGCCATAATGATTTTAAAAGTTCAGTTTTCAGATTCGTAGTGTAGCAAGATCAACAGGCATTCAAATTATACATTATTTTCGGTATTTGAGTTCTGTATATTTATTTTTTTAATAATAGTTTAAACCAATAGCCGTTCGTACCAGTTCCATTGTTGCTTTGGCACTCTTTCTAGCTTTTTCAGCGCCTTGCTCCATTACCTGTTTTAAATATTTTTCATCCTGTAAAATGGCGTCTACTTTGTTGCGTATCGGAGAGATAAAGTTCACCATATCTTCGCCCAGCTGCTTTTTCATATCGCCATAACGAATAGTGCAATTATCAAAATCCTCGCCATATTTTTTAATAACCTCTGCGCTGCTTACAAGTTTCATCAAGCCAAAAATATTTTCAATATAATCGGGTTTGATTGAATTCTTTTCTGTCGGGCCTCCGTCTGTCTTAGCTTTCATTACCTTTTTGCGTATCAACTCATCATCATCTGCCAAATATAAAGTTGCCAATTGGTTTTCACTCTTACTCATTTTGCCCGTACCATCAAGACTTGGAACCTTTACCAATTGTTCATTGTAATTAAAAGCAACTGGTTCGGGAAAAACTTCACCATAACGATGGTTGAAACGATTGACAAAATTCCTGGCCATTTCCAGATGCTGTTCCTGATCTTTCCCCACAGGAACATATTTTGCGCGGTGTAATAGAATATCTGCCGTTTGTAAAACAGGGTACGTCAATAATCCCGCATTTACATTTTCAGGATTTTGGCGAACCTTATCTTTAAAAGTTGTAGTTTTTTCTAATTCACCTTTATAGGCCATCATATTCAAATACAAATACAATTCTGATGTTTCGTACACATGGCTCTGACAATACAATGCTACTTTATCAGGATCTAATCCACAAGCAATATTCTCAGCTAAAACCCTATGTACATTGGCTTTTAATTCTTTTGTATCAGGATGTGTGGTAAGCGAATGCAGATCTGCCACCATAAAGAAGCAATTAAATTCTTCTTGCATACGCACATAATTGCGAATGGCCCCAAAGTAATTACCCAAATGTAAAAAACCTGTAGGGCGAATGCCACTCATTACTATTTCTTTTTTAGTATTCATTAGCCTGCGAAGATAATATTAAGTAATAAGTTTTAGATAGGAAGTTGTATATTTTTAAATGTGTTTATTGTTTAGTTTAGAACGCTGAACTTAAAGCTAATTAGCCAAAACTTACTACTTTTGACGTATGGAAGTAAATGATCAATTAGTAGATAAGTTGGCCAATCTATCAAGATTACAATTTGATGCCGCTGAAAAAGTAGCAATTAAAGCGGATCTGCAAAGCATGATACAATTCATAGATAAATTGAATGAATTGGATACTACAGGTATTGAACCTTTGCTACACATGAGTGATAACGTAAATGTTTTGAGAGCTGATGAAGTACAAGGTAGTATATCAAGGGAAGATGCTTTGAAAAATGCACCTGTGCATGATGAACAATTTTTTAAGGTACCTAAGGTAATTCAAAAGTAAAATGAAGGGCATTATTCATTTAGAAAATATCAGCAAGAATTATTACTTAGGTAAGCAGGAATTGCAGGTGTTAAAAGGTATTAATATTGATATTTTTAAGAATGAATATGTAGCATTGATGGGCCCCAGCGGTTCGGGCAAATCTACCCTGATGAATATTTTGGGGTGCCTCGACTCTCCTAGCGGCGGCAAATATATTTTGAATGCGAAAGATGTGAGCGGCATGCCTGATAATGATCTGGCAGAGGTTCGTAACAAAGAGATTGGTTTTGTTTTTCAACAATTTAACTTGCTGCCACGCTTAACCGCAATAGAAAATGTTGCATTGCCACTTATTTATAGCGGTGTTGAAAAGAAAGAAAGATTAGAGAGAGCTATGGAAGTTTTGATTAAAGTAAGACTGGAAGATCGTAGTCATCATAAACCAAATGAGCTAAGTGGTGGCCAATGTCAGCGTGTTGCCATTGCAAGAGCGTTGATCAATGATCCGTCTATCATTTTAGCTGATGAACCCACGGGTAATCTTGATTCAAATACATCTTATGAAATAATGGATATCCTTACTAGAATACACAACGATGGTAACACTGTTATTTTAGTAACGCACGAAGAAGATATCGCAAAGTATGCAGGACGTGTTATCCGTTTAAAAGATGGCGTTATTGCAAGTGATATTGCAATGACAAATGGAATTGCAATATCATAATGCAATCTATCTATTGAGAATAATTTCCCCAATATAAAATAATTCAGCAATATATTCCTCGTATATCTCTTCATGTAGAATATAGTACTCGTCCTTCTCTTCTGAGTTCTTGTCAATATTTATCTTTCTATAATACTTTATCTTATTATTTTAATTCACGTAACCTGCTAGCATACACCAGTGTGCCCTATGTAAAAAATATTATTCTTACCTAATAAATTTATAAATGATTAACAGGCATGTCATTTGAAAAGTATGCGTAAATCAATCTTATAAAAAAATTAAATAAAAATTTATGTTGAAAATTAGAACTACAATAAAAATTACGGGCTTTATTACTGCTGCATTGTTATTCTCTTTAGCACTTACCTCATGTAAGAAAAGTAATAATAATTCACAAAATTCAGGTAATGCAAAAACTTCGATGGGTACAACGGATGCTGCTATAGACGATGGTTCTGTAAGTGGAGTATTTGTAACTATATCCGATATTAAATTAGACGGACAAAGTATTAAAGGATTTAATGAAACAACTATTGATCTAGCTGCATTTAAAAATGGCAATGTTAGAAGTATTGGTAATTTTAATCTTCAAGGTCAATCTTATACGTCTATTACATTTGTATTAGATTATACTAAAGATTCAAGCGGTGTTGCGCCAGGTGCTTATGTCTTAACTACAGATAATGTAAAACATGCACTAACAAGTACTACTAATACTATCACAATTGCTAAAAACTTCATTTTAAAAGATACAGCGCTTAATGCAATTGTTGCTGACTTTGATCTACGTAAGATGATCACTCATCCATCAACTGGAGATACAACTTCTTTTACTTTTGTTACAGCCGCTGAATTGCAAAACTCTATACGTTTTGTGGATGCAACTCAAAGCGCAAATATTTCAGGTACGTTCACTAATAGTATTTACGCTGCAGATACAGTGATAGCTTATGTTTATAAAGCAGGAACATATACAAGTGCTGAAACTCAGGGACAAGGTGCCAGCAATATTCAATTTGCAAATGCCGTTACTAGTTCTATTGTAACAGCAGGAACCTATAATTTAAGCTTTTTAGATAGTGGCACTTATGAAATACATTTTGCCAGCTATAATGATGTTAATCATAATGGTAAGCTTGTATTACAAGGTACATTTACTTCGACTGCTACAGCTTTTAATATTTTATCACTTGTTTTAAATGCAAAAGCAACTGCAAGTGTAAATGTTACAGCAACAGCAGATGTTAGTGCTAATTAATTTCTGATATCATACAAACACGGCCCTTGTTCCAAAAGAATAAGGGCTTTGTGTTGTTAGAATAATGTACGAAGTTTGATATACGGTGTTAAGTAGTTTATACATCGTACATCTCACATCGTAAATCGTACATGAATCATGGCACTAAAAATATATACTAAAACCGGAGATCTTGGCAAAACAAGTCTGATTGGCGGAACTAAAGTTCCCAAAAGCCATTTGCGTATCGAAAGCTATGGTACCGTTGATGAATTGAATTCTTATATAGGGTTATTGGCAGATCAGCTTACAGATAAACATGGTAAAGTTATTCTAAAAGAAATACAGGATAGGTTGTTTACCGTCGGCTCATCGTTAGCATGTGATCCCGATAAAGAACCATTAATGGAGATTCCTGATCTTAAAGAAAGTGATGTTGTTTTGTTAGAGAAGGAAATTGATGCTATGAATGAAGTATTAGCGCCAATGAAATTTTTCATCTTGCCTGGCGGACATCCGACAATATCTACAGCACATATAACCCGCTGTGTGTGTAGAAGAGCAGAAAGAATATGTGTGGATATGCAAGAGCAGGAATTATTTGTAGATCCTTTAGTTATTAAATACCTGAATCGCCTGAGTGATTATCTTTTTGTTGTAGCAAGGTATACGGGGCATTTATTGAATGTGCCTGAAGTGGCGTGGAAACCTCGTGTTTAGTTATAGGCTAAATTGTTTGATGGTTTAATGGTTGATTTAATACAACAATTTATCACCAATAATTTAACTATTAACAATCAACCCATCCTTCATGTGTAAAGTCCTATCGCTCATTTGAGCTAATTCTTCATTATGGGTCACTATTAAAAATGTTTGATTGAAATTTTTTCTTAGATCGATAAATAATTGATGTAGTTCTTTGGCGTTTTTACTATCAAGGTTGCCGGTTGGTTCATCTGCCATTATTATAGATGGGTTATTGATCAACGCTCTTGCCACTGCAACCCTTTGCTGTTCTCCACCTGATAATTGATTGGGTTTATTTTCTAAGCGCTGAGAAAGTCCTAGAGTTGATAATAACTCTATTGCCCTTTCATTTACTTCTTTCTTTTTTGTGCCTGCTATCCATCCGGGGATGCAAACATTCTCTAAGGCTGTAAATTCAGGCAATAAATGATGAAATTGAAAGACAAATCCAATATGTTTATTTCTAAAAGCAGCCAGTCTTTTGCCCGTAAGTTCATTTACACGCTCATCTTCTAAAGTAATTATTCCTTTTTCGGCTTTATCCAAAGTGCCGAGAATATGCAGTAAAGTGCTTTTCCCCGCACCGGATGAACCCACTATACTGACAATTTCTCCCTTTTGAATAGTAATATCTACCCCTTTTAATACGGGTAACGTTCCATAATTCTTAATAATTCCAGTAGCTTTTAGCATGAGGCACAAGTTAAGTAAAAAGTAAAAAAATAAAAGTAAAAACCAAAAATCTGCTTTAAACAGTCAGATTATCACCATTTTATAGTCATTTTTAGGATTTATTTTTTACTTTTTACTTTTAAACGAAAAACACATTTGGTCAGTTCCACCAAACTTTTACATTTGCAAAAATTAAACCCATTTAGAAGATGTTCTGGACACTCGAATTAGCCTCTCATTTAGAAGACGCACCTTGGCCTGCAACCAAAGACGAATTGATAGATTTTTCCATCAGAAGTGGTGCCCCTATTGAAGTAATTGAAAATTTGCAGGAATTAGAAGACGAAGGTGAAGTATATGAAGGATTAGAAGATATCTGGCCCGATTATCCGAGCCAGGATGACTTCTTCTTTAATGAAGATGAATATTAAAATCTAACTATTACAGCTTGAGTGCTAAGTTTTATGTATAAACTATATAAAACTTGGCACTTATTATTTGTATATGAATAAGCCAAAACCTCGAATTGACATCGTTAATGACATCTTAGAGGAGTGTATCATTGCCTATCCTGTATCCTCTTTTGTAATCAGTCTATACAAACAATATCAACAACGAGGAAGTCTTAGCAAAAAACAGTTAGAAGGATTATATAACAAAACCGCCCAAATAGAAAACATCTCCTCCAGCAAATTAGCTACGCTGGAAGCTTTAATAAAAAAGATGCCTACCAGGTACAAGTCTGAAATATCAGCGCCACCAGCCTCATTTGAAAAAGATATTGTTGTTGGTGAAATGATAACTACCATTTTAGAAAAGCGTCCACAACACAAAACAGTATTACTACTTAAAATTAAGTACGATAAGAATGAAGTACTTACTGCTATGGAAGTTGCAGACTTAAAAAGATTTGTGCAAGCACTTAAATAATATTTTTATCTTTCTACCTATAGTCATGAATTATTTTCAATGAATGGCATCCTTTATAAGATCTGCAACGTTTCTTAAAAATGTGTTATGGTTTAGACAATTACATCCGTTCTTTATAGTATTGCGTATGTAATTTATAATATCGGTCTATATTTTGTTACAGAAATCAATGATTCATATTATTTTACACCAACAAATTAAATAGGTTACATGATATCCGCCGATAGCATTAAATTATTGCGAATTCCTTTTTCTTTCTTTTTGGCACCATTGTATTTTTTTACGTTGTCTATGGTGCCGGATATCAATTGGACGAAAGCTATGTTGATATTTGTTATCCTTAATTTTTTGATATACCCTGCCAGCAATGGCTATAATAGTTACATGGATAGAGATAGAGAAAGTATCGGCGGTATAGAAAAACCCCCTGTTCCATCACAGCAACTTTTTTACGTGACGATATTGTTGGATACAATAGGTGTTTTATTGAGTTTATTGATCTCCTATACTTTTGCTGCGATGAT
>DATHNB010000080.1:0-2411 GCA_035486495.1 Ferruginibacter sp.
CACATTATTCAATTCCTGGGTTATTGAAACTAACCTTTGTTCTACAAATTTAAGTGTATTTTGAGCTGATTCGCGTTTTTCTTGTATTGATGCATCCATATAGACGCGCAATAAATCATTAAGTATGGCCCTGCCCCTTGCGGCTACTTCGTCATCAACCGCTATGTCTAAGTCAAGACTTTTAAGTATAGGTGTTTCAACAATAGCGTCTTGATAATACCTAACAATATCTTTGGGATTATTCAAAATTATTCTAACAGTTTTACCTATGTATTTTCTTAAATTGCTTGTGGTGTCCAATTTCCATGTACCAAAACTATTAATATAATTATCTTTAAATGAAAACCGTTCAGATGTGTCACCAGTTTGGATTAAACGAAAATAATCTTTATTTTCAACAATAATGTCCAGGTAATCACCCATAAAACTCCTTCCGGGTTTTATTAATTTAAATTGTACAGGGGTGGATTCATAAATATCTTTATAAGAAAGGTATTTGGTTGGTTGCTGATAAGTTATCCATAATTGCAGGTCAGTCACTACTTGTTCAAGAACAGGGATCGAACTCATTAAGCCTATTTCAGCTTCAACATCTTTTTCGGTTTCAGGCTCTTCTAAATTAAGCTCCTGCAGGGCTGCTTTTTGTTCACCCAAATGTGTGTAGTCCTTTATTAAAATTTTGGCGTGTATTTCATAAAGCGGTTGCGTATATCTCATATAAAACAACGCGATACCAAAAACTATTACAAAAAATACTATATATAACGGCCAGTGAAATAACATTTTGTTTAAAAACTGCCGACCGGCCAAAGAGTGGACTTCCGTATTTTGCGAATTGAAAATATCGGACGTAGAATGTTTATTATTCATCTAGTTATTTGATGTTTCTGATTATTTAAAATCTACCCCTGCTTACTTCAAACGCAAGCAAAAGCAGAGAAACTATAGATAAGACAATTGGCAAGTTTTGCTTAACTGGATTAATAGTGATAAATTTGCCCCTTCCTTCTTCAACATAAAGCAAGTCATTATTCTTAAGGTAATAATAAGGGGATTCAAGTAAATTGCTTGAAGTCATATCAATATTAACATATTTACGTTCACCATTAATTTCCCTGATTAATAAAACATTATCGCGTTTCCCACTTGCAGTGATATTACCTGCAAGGGTAAGGGCCTGTGGAATAGAAATATGTTCATTGGCAACCTCGTATATATCTGGTTTTCCTACATCCCCCATTATGGTAATTTTAAAATTCATTAAGTGAACAGAAACAGTTGGATCTTTTAAATATTGAACAACAGCCTTTTGGATTGCACCCTGAACTTCTTCAATGGTCATTCCAACTACTTTAAGTTTGTGTACCAATGGAAGGTCTATTTCCCCATTTTTATCTACCAGGTAACCCGATCCACCACCCGATGGGGTACTGCTGCCAGGTGTGCTGTTGTTGGACGCACTGCTAATGGTAGCATCGGTGTTAAACATTGCCGAAGCTTCAGAATTTAAGCTTTTTATATTTAAACTTAATATATCACCTGTTTGTATAATTAAAGGGGAATAGTTGTCAATTTTATGACTTATTCCGGAGTTTCTGTCAAGGCCCTGAAAATAGGCGGAATTATGATAAGGTGAGCAGGAAGAGAGCACAATGGCTAAAATTAAAAGAAATCTTAAATTATAATGTTTCATCATACTACAATGTTTTTTACAAATATATTATAAACTTGGTAACTTTAAAGTATTGTTAGTTGATTTGCAGAGTAAAAAACTATGCCAGTAAATAGTGAAATCAAAACTATTTGTAAACTTAAAAAAATATACATATTGAATTAATATGGGGTTTATTACGTATATTTCCAATTTTAAGTTACGTTATGCCTATCTCCCACCTCTTCAAGCTACCTCAAATTTGATTATAAAATCACCCCTTATTTGCAGCAGGCCATTTAACTTTCAACTACAGCAACAGTTTATTTACAAATTGAAAAATACACTGTTTTAAAAATTCTGGATTAATTATTGATGCAGTTACAATGGATCAGAAAGCTGACCTATCATTAAAAAACAACATTGATCACTTTAAATAATTTTTAATTAATTATCATTTAAATTATTTAAAGGTAAGATATTTTTGTGGGTAAATTATTCTACAAAATTAAATTTATCTTCCCCATATTTCCCCAATATTGCCCACACTCCTATAACATATTATTTGCACAAATAAAAATTAAAAACGCATTGACGAAATTTTGATATAAAGACAAAAAAACACGCTGATTTAAAGAAGCATTTCCTTATACCGCCTCAAAACACGCTTGTTTTGGGCGATTTTGAAGAAATTTACTCAAATTGCTTGTATACATATTATTAATTTTATAATAATTTTAAATAAAAGGATTTGTTTTAA
>DATHNB010000081.1:0-12365 GCA_035486495.1 Ferruginibacter sp.
GACTGTTGTAACCAATATTTCACAATAGCATTATCAATATCATCGCCTCCCAAATAAGTATCGCCATTAGTAGATAACACTTCAAATATGCCATTACTAATTTTTAATATTGAAATATCAAAAGTTCCACCACCCAGATCGTACACGGCAATTGTCTTCTCATCATCTTTTTGTAACCCTAAGCCATAGGCAAGACTTGCAGCCGTCGGTTCATTCACAATACGCAATACATCCAGCCCCGCTAATTTCCCCGCATCTCTTGTTGCTTGTCTTTGTGCATCATTAAAATAAGCGGGTACTGTTATTACAGCTTTATTAACCGGTGTTTTTAAAATATGTTCCGCACGCTGTTTTAATTCTTTTAGAATAAAAGAAGAAAGATCTACCGGAGAATAAAATTTATTACCTACCTGAACCTTCACCAAGCTTTCAGTATTATCATCGATCACTTTATAGGAAAAGAAAGAAGCATTTTGTTTTATATCGTTATAAGACTTACCCATTAAGCGTTTAGCAGAAAAAATAGTATTCTGTGGTTCGCTTATCAATTTTTTTTTAGCTTCTTCTCCAACAGTAATATTTCCAGCTTCATCAAAATGTATTACAGATGGAACTAGTGAACTGGTGCTATGTTCTTTAAGTGCAATAGGCTGCTTGGTATCAGGATGAATAATAGCTACCAAGCTATTTGTAGTACCCAGATCGATACCCACAATTATTTCTTCTTGCTGTAAACTACCTGTTGCGATATTAATTGCGATCTTTGCCATACTGCTTTAAACTTATTTGACTATTTGTTGCTCGTTTGCAAAAGTAACAAATAAACAACGCTCTCTTTTTATAAGATATGTTTCTTGATTTCGAAATGGGAAATTTCAATAAAAAAGCCCCTGTTTATAGGGACTTGTATTTGAATATTTAAGTAAGTAGCAGGCTTATTCATTTGCAAAATACTTTTCTTTCAATATTTTATCCCTATCATAAATATCATCGTAGAAAACCAGTTTGCTATCTTTTCCTTCACAAGTAAAATACAGAATGTATAACGCAACTCTGTTTCTAACAGGTAGTAATCTTTTTACTTTGTTAGCCAATAAATTGTTTACAGTGTCTGTGGTAAACCATGGCTTTTGTCCATGTTTTAAAGCTAGGCTATCATTTCTAATAAGATAATAAGCCAACTTTTGCCATTCCTGAACACGAACACATCCATGACTCAGATCTCTGGAATTATTTTTAAAGAGATAACGTTGATTTGTATCGTGTAAATAAATAGCAAAAGGGTTGTTGAAATTAAATTTCATTACACCTAATGAATTATCATCGCCACTACCCTGCACTACATTAAATGGAATACCCGCTGTATATTTTTTCCAGTTAAGCGTAGTTGGATCAATAACATCTCCTGTTTTATTAATTAAATGAAGTCCAAGCTTAGTTAGATAATTAGGATCTGTTTTTAATTTAGGTAAATATTGTTTAACAATAATACTATTAGGCACTGTCCATGTTGGATAAGTAATCATGTTACTAATATTACCAGTTAATAAAGGTGTTGGTGTTAGTGGCTTACCACAAATTATTTTCGACTCAAAAACAAGCGTATCATGATCCCAAACATGCATGTAAAAGCTTGGAAGATTTACCCAGATATATTTATCAGGGATACTGTCAGGCATGTGTTTATAACGATCAAGTGTGATAGCTATACTTTTAAAACGATCTACATCATTTTCATTCATAGTACTAATCAACGAAGCAGATATTATACCATCAGGTTTTAATCCTTTAAGTACCTGGTAATTTTTTACAGCGGTATCAAGCTGAGAAAAAGTAGGAAGTGAATCTGTAAAATTAATGAAATGACTTTCATACAATCTCTTCTGCAAAACTTTGACAAACTTTATTGAGTCATTCTTATCCTTTGCATTATAAGGATAAGGCACAACAGTATATATATGCAGATCCATACTGTCAAGAAAACTCCTTATCCCATTTTTTATATCCCAGTAGCCACGATATGTGGGTTCAAAAGAATTTAATAAAACAGTTAGTTGTTTTTTATCTAAGAGTTTATTTAAAGAAGCCGCATAAAAACTATCAGTTATAACAGAATCTGCGCTTTTAGCAAAAACACTGTCTACAGGGATGCGGCCCAATTTAAGATCTTTAGTTATGTGCATAAACGCATCTGTAAGTAACAGATCCGCATTGGTCCATAACATTGCATCTTTTTTAGTGGACGAATTTTTAATTAAAGTATCTCTTAAAACAGTTAGTTCATTATAGTGATAATCTTTACGAAAAAGTCCATACAAAGCTGCATTTTGAATAAAGTGGTACATAGAATCCGCTAACGGATCCCATTTCTCTTTATGGCTCCAAACGCATTCAAACTTATTGTTGGTATAAAAACTATTTATAGGATTAATGTAAGGTAACTTAAGACTATCCTCTGTCATACCTCCGTTATCCATCGAAAATTCAAGAGCATCCTGAATATCGTCTTCAACAGTTTCATCCATTTTTTCAGGATTGGAAACAATATGGTTTACATTTTTTCTATGGCGACAGGAAACAATAAGAATGCATATAAAAAGAGATGCAAAAATTAAAATTATATGCTTATAACGATTCATAAAATAGTAGGGTAAAGTTTTACTTCAATAATTTATATTTTAATAATTAAAAATCTGAAGCCCTATAAACAAGTTAATTAATTACTGCCACAATAAGAATATTTTATATAACATTCTTTTGTTATTTTAATATGTATGCAAATAACAGTTAATCAGATTTTTTAAAATTGTCTTTAATTAGGGATTTGTAGATATGAAAAGGAAGATTATTATTTTTATATTAAATAATACGATGAACACGTTGCTCCAACATCATCATATCTGCTAAAACAAATGCTGTCACTGCTTCCAACACAACAGGAACTCTTAAAGCTATACATAGATCGTGACGCCCTTTTACGGAAAAATCTTCCAATTCTCCCGTCTCAACATTTAGGGTATATTGTTCTTTAGGCGTTGATGAGGTGGGTTTTATTGCTATTCTAAACACCAATTCATTACCAGTAGTTATTCCACCAACAATACCGCCGGCATGATTAGTTTTTGTTTTTCCCGATGCATCTATTATTGCATCATTGTGCTCAATACCAAACATTTTCGCGGCAGCAAAACCGGTTCCAAATTCTATTCCCCGCACTGCAGGTATTGCAAATACAGCATGACTAATTAAAGATTCTGCTGAATCAAAAAATGGCTCCCCCAATCCAATTGGTAACCCGTTTACTTTACATTCTACAATACCACCAATACTATCTTTATGATCGATCGCGTTTTGTAATCCTTTATCAAGATCTTTTTCATTTCCTATTTCAAGAATAGTAGATTCAACTTTAATGGCTGAACCCAAAATTTTCTTTGCAATAACTCCAGCAGCAACTAAACAAACTGTTAGCCTTCCGCTAAAATGGCCGCCGCCTCTATAATCTTCAAAACCGCCGAATTTTTTTGTAGCAACAAAATCTGCGTGTCCCGGTCTTGGTACCGCTCTTTGTTTTTCGTAATCACCGCTGCGTGTATTTGCATTATCAAACAAAATAGTAATTGGGAAGCCGGTTGTTTTACCATTAAAAACACCATTCATAATTCTTGGCAGATCAGCCTCTTTGCGCGGTGTGGTTCCCTTCGCTCCTGCTTTTCTTCTTTCTATATCGGTTGTAAAATCATCTATGCTTAAAGGCAAGCCTGCAGGACATCCATCAATATTAACACCTACACATTCTCCATGCGATTCACCAAAGATGCTTACTCTAAATATTCTGCCGAAACTATTCACTCGTTAATTGTTTAATTGTTTATTAGTTTAATTGTTTTGCTGGCGCAGAAACAGACGCTCCTAAAAGTTTCAAGTGATCATAAAAATCAGGATATGATTTATTGATCGCTTCGGCTTCTTCAACAATAGTGTCTCCTGTTGCTTTTAATCCCGCAACTGCACAAGCCATTGCTATGCGATGATCATGATGAGAATGGACCGTTGCGCCTTTTACACCTTGTCCACCTTCTATCAACATTAAATCATCTTGTAATTTTATTGTTACGCCCATCTTGCCAAATTCTTCCTGCAAGGTTAAGCCACGATTACTTTCTTTATGCTCTAATCTTTTTACACCTTCTATAACCGTTGTTCCTTCGCAATAAGATGCTAATGCAACTAATGGCGGGAACAGATCAGGACATTCAGTTGCATCAAAATGAAATGCTTGTAATTTTCCCGGACCAACAACAATTTGTTTTTCTTCGATAGATAATTTTGCTTTCGACATATTTAATGCCTGCAAAATCGCTTTATCAGCTTGAGTTGAAAATACATCTAATCCTTTGATGGTTATTTCTCCCGCAACAGCACCCATTACTAATAAGAAGGCTGCTCCGCTCCAATCTCCTTCTACTGTGTAGTTGATTGATTTAGGATTTAGCGGTTTAGGGTTGATCAGGAATGATTCGTAATTATTATTTATAACATCATACCCAAAATGTTTCATTACCTGCAATGTAAGATCAATGTATGGTTTGCTTTTTAAATTATTGACCGTAATCGTAACTGGCGTTGTCGCAGATTTGCCATAAGCAAATAACAACCCTGTCAAAAACTGTGAACTAAGCGAACCATCGATCGTAATATTTTTTGGTTGTAATGGCCCTTGTATTTTTATTGGTAGCTTGCCGCCATTCGATTGAATTTTAATTCCAAGCTGAGGAAATATCTCATCAAAGAAATTCATCGGACGCGTTAATAAACTTCCCATTCCGTTAATAGTAATTTCGTTTTTATTTAATGCTGCGATTGGTGCAAACATTCTGATTCCCAATCCAGCTTCACCACAATTAATAATCCCCTGCCCCCCTGAAGGGGAGATTGAAGAGTTTACTGAATTACTTGATGCGATCAATAAATCGCCGTTAGGTTGTTCTGTAATTGTTGCACCTAAATTTTGTATTACATCTTTTGCGGCTAAATCATCATTGCTTTTACCCGGGTTTGAAATAATTGTTTCTCCATCTGCTAACAATGCCGCCGCACAAGCACGCTGCATAGAGCTTTTAGACGTTGGTGCCTGAATTGTTCCTGATATATTTGAAGGATGTACTGTTACGATCATATTTGACAGAACGAGTTCTTTTATAAATTCTGATTAATTATGTTTTCTAATTCAGTCAGCGGAATTGGCTTTACAACCGCTTCTCCTATTTTATTTAATAAGATAAAATTCATTTCATTACTGACTCTTTTCTTATCCATTTTTAACACTTCCCAGATCTTTGCTTTATCGAAATGCAATTGTATAGGGAGATGATACTGATGTAATAATTTTTCAATTCTATGTTTTTCTACCGGAGAAAAATGATTGATCTTTTCCGAAAGGACTGCCGCCGCTACCATTCCTATGCTTATTGCATGTCCGTGCAACAATGTATAAATATTTTCTATTGCGTGACCGATGGTATGTCCGAAGTTTAATAACTTTCTATCGCCTGTTTCAAATTCATCATTTACAACTACTGTAGTTTTTATTCCTACATTTCGTTGTATCAACTCATCCAATAATTTTTTATCCGATTGAAATGACTCTAATGATCTGCTTTCTAAAAATGAAAACAACTCAGCATCTTTTATACAAGCGTGTTTTATTATTTCTGCAAAGCCATTAACCCATTGTTCTTTAGGTAGAGTACCTAAGAAAGAATAATCAAACAATAAAAACGCAGGTTGTTTAATTAACCCAGCTAAGTTTTTGTATACGCCAACATCAACACCATTCTTACCGCCAATTGCCGCATCAACACTTGCTAAAATAGTTGTAGGAATAAACCCGAATTTCAATCCTCGCATGTAAATCGAAGCTGCATAGCCCGTAATATCAGTGACTACACCACCTCCTACTCCAACGATGAAAGCTTTTCTATCTGCTTCAAACGCAATTAACTGTTGAATAATTTCATCTACTGCTGCTTGTTGCTTATGTTGTTCACCGGCTTTTAATACAATTATTTTCCAACCTGCAAATTTCGCGTGATGTTGATGGTAAACATTTTCATCAGTGATAATGATCGTGTTTTCTTTTTTTGTCAGCTCTTCCAAATATGAAAAACCTGCATCAAAATAATAAGACACTTTACTATTGCCGATCTGAATGTTACTTTCTTTCATAATTAAGAATTAAGAATTAATAATTAAGAATTAATAATTCCATCAAATAGAAGTATACCCTTTTTCTGATAGTAAAGATCTTATTCCAAAACTCAAAGTAATCTGAGTTGAAAAAATTCTTAATTATTAATTCCTAATTCTTAATTAATCTTAGGAGTTCATTATTTTATTTTGATGATTGATAGATTCTAAATGAACCGCATCTAAATATTTTTCTACGAATTCTTTGCTTAAACCAAGTTTATCGCCTTTTTGAACCGCTTTTTCTAACAATTCGTTCCAACGACCCGGCTGTAAAATTGTGATGTTATTTTCTCTTTTGTATTCACCAATTTTATCAGCAATTTTCATTCTCTGGCTGATCAATAGAAGTAATTCATCATCAACATGATTGATCTGTTCTCTTAGAGTAGCCAATGCCGTTAGAAATTCTTGTTTATCAGTGCTTTCGGAACGCCATATTAATGCGCCTAACATTTCTGCCAAACGCTCAGGCGTAATTTGTTGTTTAGCATCGCTCCAGGCGTTATCCGGATCAATATGACTTTCGATCATTACACCATCAAAATCAAGATCAATACTTTTTTGAGCAACTGCTTGTAAAGTATCTCTGCGTCCGCAAATATGAGAAGGATCACAGATCAATATCATTTCAGGGAACCTACGCTTCATTTCAATTGGCAAGTGCCACATTGGAGCATTACGATATTCCGTATTACCATAGTTAGAAAACCCACGATGTATCATACCTACTTGTTTGATACCGGCTTTCTGTAAACGCTCGATACCGCCACTCCATAGTTCCAAATCAGGATTGATCGGATTTTTGATCAACACCGGAATATCAACACCACGCAATGCATCAGCAACTTCCTGCACGCTGAAAGGGTTAACAGTTGTTCTTGCACCAACCCAAAGCATATCTACATCAAATTGTAAAGCATCTTCCACATGTTTTGCAGTTGCTACTTCAACAGTTGTAGGTAAGCCAGTTATTTTTTTAGCCTGCGCTAACCAAGGCAAACCTTTTGCTCCAATACCTTCAAATAACCCTGGTTTTGTACGTGGTTTCCAAATACCTGCACGCAGGATATCCACTTTCCCTGTCTTTGCTAAACGTGTAGCAGTTTCAAGCACTTGTTCTTCAGTTTCAGCACTACAAGGGCCACTGATTATTAACGGACGTTTTGCCCATTTTTGTTGTATTAGGTCTTTCATTGATTTTGTTTCTGTTTGCATTGTAAAATTAGTTTATGTTAGCAATCTTTTAAATTCTATTTATATACGATATTCTATTTTTCCCTATCTAAAACCTTCTTGATCTTATTGGCATTCTCCATAAGCTCCGCAAGGTACTCATAATTCTCTTTTTCTAAGCATGATTTGAACTTTCTTAGCTGCGCGATATGTTCATTCAATACATCCAAAACATTCTCTCTGTTTTGCATAAAGATCGGTGCCCACATACTCGGATTGCTTCTTGCCAAACGTACTGTACTTTCAAAACCGCCACCTGCTAATTCGAAGATCGCATCTTCTTCTTTTTCTTTCTCCAATACCGTATTCGCTAACGCGAAAGAAGTAATGTGAGAAATATGACTTACGTACGCCGCATGAACATCATGATTGGCAGCATCCATATAAATGATGTGCATCCCTAACTTTTTGTAAATAGTTTCAACCAATTCTTCTGCGGCTCTATCACTTTTATCTTTTTCACATATCACACATGCTCTTCCTTTAAATGCATTTTCTTTTACAGCAGCTTCCGGACCGCTAAATTCTGTCCCCCACATTGGATGTGTTGCTACAAAACGCTTGCGCATCGGATGATTTGCTAACGCTTTACATAAAGCATTTTTTGTTGAGCCTGCATCGACTACAATTTGTTTGTCGGTGATCATGTTCATGATCTGTTCCATTACAGGAATCGTTGCATCAACAGGTATCGCAACATAAATAAAATCGCTTTGTTTAACAGCTTCTTCTAATGACATAGCCTCGTCAATCAATCCTAATGCTAATGCTTTTTCTTCACTCGCTTTAGTACGACTAACACCGATAACCTTTGTAGCAAAGCCATGCTCCTTCATCGCTAAAGCGAATGAGCCACTTATTAAACCAACGCCTACTATAGTTACTGTCATGATTAATTGATAATTGATAATTGACAGTTGACAATTATGATACTTTTATTTTTCATTATTCTGTTTGCTCGTTTTAATAATGCTTGTTAATAATTTTAATAATTCTTTACAATCTTTATAAAGACTATCGAAGAGTTTTACTTCCAAATATCCCGATTGATTTAGAAGTTCTAACCAATATTCAGTTTCATTCGCTTCTTTTAATGAAATCGATAGCTTATGAATAAAATCGACTCGACTTTGTGCTTGTTCACCTTCCCTAATATTTGCTCCTATAGAAGTCCCACATCTCAATAATTGCTTCGATAATACAAATTCCTTTTTCTCCGTTTGTAAATACTGATAACACTTAATTATTCTAAGAGCAAACAAAAAACTTTTATCTTTTAATATATTGTCTTTTTTCATTGTCAATTATCAATTGTGAATTGTCAATTCTGGCTATTGCATCTTCAAATCTCTCGATACTTCCACATAAACTGACTCTAATATAATTATCACCTGCATTTCCAAATATTCCACCCGGTGTAATAAATACATTTGAATTGTATAATATTTCATCGGCCAAGTCATAACCTGTTTTATATTTTGCAGGAATTTTGGCCCACATAAACATACCTACCTGGGCTTTAGAATAAGTGCAATTCAACAGATCTAGTAACTCATATACTTTTTCTCTTCTTGAATTGTATACTTTATTCACGCTATCGTGCCATTCTTTTCCTAAGCTCAAAGCCTTTGCTGAAGCTAATTGCAACGGCAGGAACATTCCGCTGTCCATATTACTTTTAAAACGTAATACTTCATCAATTCTTTCTTTCGCACCACAAAGCATTCCTACTCTCCAGCCTGCCATATTGTGCGATTTGCTCAAAGAATTTAATTCTATCACTACATCTTTTGCACCTTCAACACTTAGCAAACTCAATGGTTCATCATTCAAAATAAAACTGTAGGGATTATCATGAACGATCAGAATATTATGTTTTTTACCGAAGGCCACTATCTTTTCAAATAATTTTTTGTTTCCGTTTTGTCCGGTTGGCATTTGCGGATAGTTTACAAAAAATAATTTTACTTTGCTTAGATCTCTCTTTTCTAATTCACTAAAATCCGGTTCGTAATTATTTTCTTCTTTCAGATCATAATCAACAGCAATACCTCCAGCTAATTTTACTGCACTTCTATATGTTGGATAACCAGGATTCGGTACTAATACTTCATCTCCTTCGTTTAAGTAAGTCATACAAATGTGCATGATCCCTTCTTTACTTCCTATCAACGGCAATATTTCCGTATCAACATTCAATTCTACATTATACCATTTTTTATACCAGTCGCTTATTGCTTTACGTAAAATCGGCGAGCCTTTATAATTTTGGTATGCGTGTACATTTGGTTTTTTACTTTCTTCACTCAACACTTCAATTACGCTTGAATGCGGTGGTAGATCAGGGCTTCCAATTCCTAAATTGATAACCTGCTTGCCGGCTTTATTCATTTCATCTATCTCTCTTAATTTAGTAGAGAAATAATATTCGCCGATACCGTCTAATCTTTTTGCTGTTCCTTTCATCTATTTTTTATTACACTAATTATTTTGGAGCGTTTCCGTTTTTGTAAACACCGTACACTTTTAATTCTTCCGTTAAGGCTTTCATTCCTTTTACCACTTTATCAAACTGCTTCAAATTATCAAACTCCACATCTGCGTGAAAAGAGTATTTCCAGTCGCTACCAGGAATCGGAAATGATTGTAGTTTGCTCAAATTCACACCTTCATCAGCAATCTTAGTCAGCACTTTCGCGAGACTTCCTTTTGAATGATCTGTGTGAAAATTGATCGACGCTTTATTTGCATCTTCTATTTCATTTGCTACTTCTTCTCTCTGCAAAACCAAAAACCTTGTATAATTATGTTTCAGTGTTTGAATGCCCGGTGCAATTATATCCAAATCATACAAATCTGCAGCCAGTTTGCTGGCAATAGCAGCAATATATTTGCTTTTGTGTTGATGAATATGTTTTGCACTTAACGCAGTATCTTCTGATTCAATTAATTTCCAATTGTATTTATCTAAAAAGCCAAAACATTGCTGAATAGCCATCGGATGAGAATGAACTTCTTTAATATCTTCCAGCTTAACACCGGGATTTACCAATAGATTTTGTTTGATCTGCAGATAAACCTCTCCAACAATTTTAAGATTGCTTTTTTGTAACAGATTGTAATTAGGTAATATGCTTCCCGCAATGGAATTTTCTATTGCCATTACACCACCTTCACTCTCTTTCTTATTTGCGGCAATTTTAATCACTTCACGAAAAGTTGAGCAACAAATAACCTCCACATCTTTTCCAAAGAACTGTCTTGATGCTTCCTGATGAAAACTACCTTCAAAGCCCTGTATAGAAACTTTCACCTTCGAAGAGGCAGGTGTAGGAATGATCGATTTATTTATTTTATTCATTTAGTTCGCTTGACCGTTAGGACTTTAGGTAAACAAAGAATCCCAGCTATTTAGCCGGGATTCTTTTATGTTAATTAGTTATTTTTATTTTCATTTTTAACAAAAGACTCCCGTACTATTTCTAAAATAGTAGCTAAAATAAAATCGAGTATTTGTTGTTAGTGCCATAATGAATTACAAAAATAAGTAAGGTAAATGTATTTGCCAATATTTTTTTGGATAATCCACTAACAAATAATGAAATAACTCATAAACTGGTTGGATAGGCAGAAAAAAAACGCCCCTAGGAATAGGGGCGACTTTAACGATTGCTTGCCATATAAAAATTTTGAACCGGTTACTCCAACAAGCAATCTTACCGGTTATTAATTATTTTTTTGTAGTATCAGCCTTAGCTTTAGTTGTATCAACAGCCATTTTGCTAGTATCAGTAGCAGCTTTAGTTGTATCAACAGTTACAGTTTTAGTAGTGTCAACAGTTGTTTTAGTTGAATCAGTTGCAGAAGTTGAAGTTGAAGAACCACCACCACAAGCTGTAAGAGTTGCAGCTACTACGATTACGAAAAGTACTTTTTTCATGTTTTTGTTTTTTAAGTGTTTAAATTATATATATAATAAGAGTTAATACCAATTGTTAAAAAAGGTAACCCTGTTTTTTTATTTATTTATTTTCGTTAGTTTGGGTTACTTATTACATATAAACAGTATTAATTAAAGAAGTGTGGGTACAATAGAACAAGAAAAGCAATTATTGACAGGACTTGCGCTAAACGACAAAAAAGCGATAGAGGCAATTTATCGGGAAAATTATACAGTAATTCAAGGATTTGTACTCAATAATAATGGCTCTGTAGACGATGCCAGGGATATTTTTCAGGAAGCTATGATCGTTCTTTACGAGAAGTCTTCATCAGGAACTTTCGAATTGAATTGCCAATTAAAGACTTATATGTATTCTGTCTGCAGAAGATTATGGCTTAAAAGATTGCAGCATGATCAAAAGTTTAGTACTAAGGTAGAAAATTTACAAGAAACAGTACCTGTAGAAGAAGAGTTAGAGGATCATGAAAAAAAGAACACCGATTTTATGATAATGGAAGCAGCCATGCAAAAAATCGGAGAACCTTGCAAAAGCTTATTAGATGCTTATTACTTGCAGAAAAAGAGCATGCAGGATATAGCAAGTGAATTTGGATATACTAATGCCGACAATGCAAAAACACAAAAATATAAATGCCTTGTCCGCCTAAAAAAAATATTCTTCGTACAATATAAAAACGCTTAACAACAAACAAAATGGAAGACTTACAAATATTAGAAAATCTTGAAAGATATGTGAACGGAGAAATGACGCAGCAGGAAAAGATCGCTTTTGAAGAGTTACGTAAAAACGATCCTCATGTTGACCAATTAGCCGTTGAGCATTCTTATTTTTTACATGAACTGGATAGATACAGCGCTTTAAAAAATTACAGACATTCTTTACATGAAATAGAAAATAAATTAGTTGACGAAGGGT
>DATHNB010000082.1:0-5922 GCA_035486495.1 Ferruginibacter sp.
CCAGCTGCTGATGGAAGTTCAGTTCAGGTAAAAGTTTCTCCGGATAGCAAACGTTTGCAATTATTAGATCCGTTTGCTGCTTGGGAAGGAACTGATTTAAAAGGATTAAAATTATTGATCAAAGCAAAAGGAAAATGTACAACGGATCATATTTCTATGGCTGGTCCATGGTTGAAATTCCGCGGACATTTAGATAATATCAGCAACAACATGCTGATCGGTGCAGTGAATTTCTACAACGAAAAAACTGACAACGTTAAGAATGAATTAACCGGCGTTTACGGTCCTGTTCCTGCAACGCAGCGTGCGTACAAAGCTGCAGGCATCGGAACGATCGTAGTGGGAGATGAGAACTATGGTGAAGGTTCTTCAAGAGAACATGCAGCTATGGAGCCTCGTCATTTAGGTGTGCGTGCAGTTTTGGTAAAATCATTTGCACGTATCCACGAAACAAATCTTAAAAAACAAGGGATGTTGGGATTGACTTTTGCAGATAAGGAAGATTACAACAAGATACAGGAAGATGATATCATCGATATTATTGGCTTAACAAGCTTCGCACCTAACAAACAATTACAATTAGTATTGAATCATAAAGATGGCAGCAAAGAAACCATCAATGTAAACCATACTTACAACGAACAACAAATTGAATGGTTCAAAGCCGGTGGCGCATTGAATATTATTCGTAAAGAATTTGCTGATTCGCAGAAGTAGGTTGAATATCATTTTAATAAAAAAGGCTAACAAAATCTGTTAGCCTTTTTTTGTAAGTATTATTCATCAATCTACTCAGCTCGCCGCTGTTGTGCGTCCACGCCAACAGCCAAAGCCTTAAACCATTTTGCAGATTGCAAATATTTTTTTTTATTATCGTTTACTCACTTTTAAGATTAAGTAATTTCTTATAAATACTGGTTATCTGTAATAATGCCGAATAACACGCTTTACTTTTCCCCATTGTTTGTGGATTATGTGCTGCTATTTCTATCATTGCAGTTTTCGCAGTTTGTATAAGTTCTGCTTCATCGAAAAAATCAGGAGGAGAAATTTTCCATCCACGTTTTGTCTTTTTTGCAAACATAGATAAAGAAGAAATAATTGGGAAAATAATTCCATCAGCGATTTCAACAATTACATTACTATTGTCACGTATAAACCCATTTCTTAAACTTGTTCCTGAAAATCCACTATGAGATTTCCATTTAGCATAAAGAAGCCATGCTTCTGGCGCGATGTCAAGATAAAAATTATATAATTCTTTGTATTTTGTGTAATTCTCATCAGTCGGATCGTGAGCTATTTTATATACATCCTGAAATTCTTTCAGGCATCGTGCTTTCATACTATAAGTATAGACTTTATTGGGGTTATCGTTTTCTCCCGCTCTATACCAAAGTTCAGTAGGTATTAAGGCAGTTATTACTTGTAAAAGTTTTTCGGTATCTATCGTGTCATCATTAGGAAATTCGGATTCTGATTTGCGCAATTTAACATCAGGAATTACTTTATTAAATGCGAATTCTAACTCATCGAATTGTTTTCTGCGACCTGCAATTGAAATTGACATTACATCATTTTGATAGTTCCTTGCAATAGAGGTCTCAGCAATTAAATCTTCATCTTCTGTAATAATAATCTCAAATTTTATATGAATTTCAGAATCTGATAGTCTTCCAGCTTTCTTTAAATCATTTAGAACACCTTGTGTCTGAGAACCATTAATGATGCTTGGGTTAAAAAGTTCTAACACTTTTTCTTTCTCATTGATTTCAATATTCCGGGCAACTATTACTATCCCGCTATTAAGAATAGAAAAATTCTCAGGATTTTCGGTAAGAGTTTCTCGAATTGCTTTATGAACAGAAGTGTAAGATTTACGTAACTTTCCTTCAGCTTCAACTAGATAAGCTCTTACGTTTGCATTGGTTGGCAAATCCAGTATACTTGATACAGGAGCATGACCTACGTAAATTTTTCGATTGTTTAAAATGTCTTCAGGAGAGCTAATGTTCCTTAGAGTGTGGAACGAAAATGGGAATGGCTTGCGCTTTGGCGCAGTTGATGTATTCATTATATATGTGCTTATCAGTTTTTAAGTCGATAATTCCTTATGACCGCTGAGTAAACAGGAGCAAAGCTATACTAAATTATTTAATTCCTTAGAATATTTTTTTCTGATCAAATTATTCAAAGGTTCTTCAATAAACAAAAACATAACTACTGCAATAATGTTTATCGTAACAAATAATAAAAAATTATCGGTAATGTATTGGTCTAAAAATAATGCCAATACACCAATATGTATTAGGTAAAATATATAAGAACTTTTACCGAGTAGCTGCATTGGTTTGCTGCTAAATAGTTTTGATAGTAAAGTTGTTTCTGTTACCAATCCATAATAAAATACTGCTATGCCGAATAAGGGCATTAAAAATGTATTGATGAGTTTTCCGATCGGTTGCCTGATTCCAAAATCAGCATCGCCGCGGACTAATGACAGACTAAATGCGCAAAGTAATATGATTAATAAACCAACGTAGGTTAAATATTTCGTATCACGAACAGATGGATTTTGTTGTAAAAAAACAGCAAGCGCTATCCCAATAAAAAATTCAAAGCATCTGCCAAAGAAAGTATAGTTGAACATAAATTCATACGTGCTAAAGAAACCAAGCAAATCGTGATCCTTACAAATAAATACTAACAAACATCCTGTTGACAATATAACTAAAGGGATGATCAATAAATTGATCCTGTTCTTTCTGATCAGCAAAAAAGATAGGGGAGCTATGAGATAAAAAGTTTCCTCAACAGTTAAAGACCAGCCTTGCGCTACGCCGGAAAATTTATATGTTTCTGAATAGCCTTTTATAAAACTTATGTTGGCGAGGTATAAATTAAAAGTAAGGTCCTTTAAATGATCCTGTTCTTTCGTAATTGCCCATACTAAAAAAGTGATGGTAGTTAAAATAAAATACATCGGATAAATCCTCGCGATCCTATTCACTATATATTTTCTATAATTGATCCCGGTTGAGTTAAGATAGCGACATGCGATTAAAAAGCCACTTAATACAAAGAATAATGCTACACCAATATGCATTTCCCTAAAAAAGTGATAGATGACACTTCCATAATTTGCTTCATCAAACGGTTCGTAATGATGAATAAAAAGCATGTACGCTGCCAATGCTCTTACACCTGTTAATGCAGGGAAATATTGATTGGGTTTTGTTGAGATCATTTGTTTGGCACAATAATTTCTGTTGAAGTTATCTAAAATAACCATCATGAAAGAAACAACAAAAAAATCAGCAAAAGAAACGGTATTAGCTTTTATTAAAGCGCTTAATAAAGAAGATTTTGCATCGGGCAGAAAATACATTAAAGACGATATGAAATTTATTGGCGTACTGGGAACACGTGATGGCGGCGATGTATATATTCAGGACATGTCAAAAATGAAAATGAAATATAAGATCAATAAGGCATTTGAAAATGGAAACGATATTTGTCTGTATTATGAGTTAACCATGTCAGGCTTAAATGTGCCTGGGTTTGGATTGTATCATTTGAAAGGTGGTAAGATAGAAACTATTACTGCAATTTTTGATCCCCGTCCCATATTAGAACTTAAAAAATAGATAGATGATTTACAAAGACAAGGTTGACGATTGGCTAACCTTGTCTTTTCCTTTAATAGTAGCTCTGTATTCTTTCCTCGTCATATCGTTGCGTTGGATGATATAAGAAAAAGGTTCTTCTTTATATTGGGGAGCATCCATGATCAATGGTCTTGAAATATAAATGCTGTCATTAATCTTTGTCCATTTCAATTCCATATTGTTTAGTGTCAGACTGATATATTTTTTATAACAGCTATCACAATTGGTTGATCTTGTTTCTTTATCGCATTTTCCTGATTTGTCAAAATGAACGACGACATCTAACTGCTGTACGGAAGAATCTCGTATTAAAAAGGTCAGGGAAGAATCAGCGTCTTTAATGATGGTTTTAAATTTGTGCTGTGTGGTATAGGTTCCCAGGTATTTTCTGATTGTACCTCTATTTCTATTAATAAAGGTTTGTGAGAATCCCGTAGTTATTAGAGCAATACTTATAAAGATTAGGAGTAGTAATTTATTCATCAATCTAAAGTTAGTGGGTAGTATTTACATGGCAAAACAAATTTTATTACTACAAAAAAGCCCGACTAGTATAGTCGGGTGGTGTATAAAACGAGTTAATAGCTAAGCTAGTGCCGCTTCATTCAAATGAATTTTTGTCATTTCTAAGAAATGATTCTGAAGATTATGTACAAAAATAGGAGAAGTGATATGCCTTTTTTCATCTCTGTACCATATTTCAAAATTTGAAAAATTACCTTTGGTGTGCGTTAAAATACGGAAGGCGCCTTTCATATACTTAACAGATCCATCTGCGTTTAATTGTTTTTCAAATTTCAGTTTTACTAATTGTGAATCATCTAACGGAATGCCGCTAAGCTGATCTAATTCATACCAAAATCCCTGACCGGTATCTACACAGATTTGTTTCTCATCGCCATTAATATCGGTTACTTCGCCTTGTTTTTTATCGCCGTCGTTGTCAGCAATAACGTAATCGCCTTTTTTAATTTCATGGAAATTTATCATAGTGAATCGTTTTTAGTTATTACAATTTAAAAAAAATAATTGATAAGACGGGATTAAATACATTAATTCTATTATTAGCGGCAAAACGAATGCCATATTTTTAATTAAAAATGAAGAATTAGGAATCAATGTTTTGTCATGCTGAGGAACGAAGCATCTTATTTTTAAATAGTTAGACTGAAAGTTGAAGTATTAGATTCTTCGCTTACGCTCTGAATGACAAGTCAAAGTAGTAAATGGTTATATTAAAAAACTATTAATTCTTAATCAATAACAATTTCCTTAAAATTTCTCCGCTTATCCTCCATCTTTTGGTGAATAGCTTGTGACCAATGGGTGCTGTCTTCGGCATCGTAAATGCGTACTTCCTGATTTGGCTGTGGGATAAGTAGATCATCAATTTTACAACCGAGAATTTTTGCTGCGGTTTGTATACCTGAGTTGGTAGCGCCGCCAACGCCGTGTGCCAATATACTGGCACCACTCATATATAAATTTTCTATTTCAGATTTGTTGGCGAAAGAAAAAGGCCCCGTTTGTTTAAAATTCTTTTCTGTTCCATATACGCTGCCTCTGGTTGAGTTTACATAAAATTCATTTGTAATAGGAGTGCCCAATTCCATTTGAACAATATGGTTGCGCACTTGTGGTAGCACTTTTTCTAAATTGTTTAACAGCTTTTCGCAAATACGTTTTTTGTATTGCAAGTATTCTTCAGAGCGTAGTGCGTCTTCATGCTCGAATTTTGCAAATGGTGCATAATTAATAAAAGTAACTACTTCAAAATTGTGGTAACGTCCGTTAAAACTTGCAGGATCTTTTAATGTTGTACAGCTGATAAATGCAGCAGGGAAATCATCTTCAGATAAAATATCATCGGCAGACATTTCTTTATACAGATCATCCAGATCATGATTGCGCAACATCCATATATTTCCAGAATCCATGCCTGCCGCACGTACATCCATATCTACTGTTAAAAATAATATTAGCGAAGTAACAGAGTAGGTTGTTTTCTCCAACTTTTCAATTAATTTTTTGCTTAGGTTTTCTTTACCTATCATTTGTAAATAAGTCTTATCGGGATCGGCATTTGACACAACGCGGTTGGCTTTTATTTGTTCACCACTTTCTAATTCAACACCAACGGCACGTTTTTTCTTGTCATGTGTTTCAATTAAAATGCGTTTTACATTTTGTGATGTCCTTATTTCTCCGCCATGTTTTTTTATTGAATTGGTCATTGCTTTTACAATGGCAGAAC
>DATHNB010000083.1:0-9649 GCA_035486495.1 Ferruginibacter sp.
ATGAATTGCTTCGGTAGGGTTTGTTACTGTTAGGTTTAAATGGTTGAGTTTCATTTTTTATAATTGGACTATCTTTTAAGATGATAGCCGTCGCGCAAAAGTGATAAAGTTTCGCCGAAATTAAAAGTTACGTTATTGAACAGTAAATTGTTGATATCTGTAATTTCTGTAGATTCTTTGTTAGTATAAAAATCAATTCCTGAAAATTCATATTCACTTGCAACCGGATAAAAAAATATTTGTGTGCCGCCATCATAAATATTTTGCTGCGTTTTATAGTTTGCAAAGCGATCTACAATATCAGACATCTTGAGTTTAAATTCGCTTCCACCAAAAGAAAGATAATCTATCGGTTTATCATTTTCCTGACTTGATAAAATTGGATTTATACTGGCCCAGGTAAATCTTTTATCAAATGGAACAAGACGATTTGAACCTCTGATCTCATTAGTAGGATTGGGTTTATCTGTTCCAATTAATGCCGTTATTTGGTTCGTCGTTATTTGATTTTCTTTTTTTAAGATAGAGCATATTGCATCAAACCATTCTATGTCTGATTTGCTTTCTAAGTCTTTTCTTAAATTTTCTATGGCTAGCATTGTTGAAATTGTAAGATGCAAGTTATAAAACTTGCTGCATTATAGGTACAAGTCCCTTATCGAAGACTTGTGCCAGTAAAGGATAAATTAGAAGTTGATGTAAAGGTTTCTTATAAACTACAGGCTGTTATTATATAGCCTTTTTTATTACATTTGAAAGATGAAAACAATATTTGACAAAGTAACAAGAGATGAATTAATTGGCAGAATCGGCTTACTAAATGAAAGCAGCATAGCTCAATGGGGCAAAATGAATGTTTATCAGGCGTTGAAGCACTGCGCACTGTGGGATGAATGGGTACAAAATGGCAAAAATAATAGGCAGGTATTCGTTGGCCGTTTGTTTGGAAAAATGGCTTTGAAAAAAGTGCTAAAGTATGAAAGCCCTTTGGCACGAAATACGCCTACGCTTCCGGAACTTAAAATAAAAGAAAACACAGGAGATATTGCTTACGAAAAAAAGAAGTGGATCGCCTTGATCAATGGATATGCTCATTTCTCAAATCCCGCTTTCTTACATACTTTCTTCGGAAAAATGACAAAAGAACAGGTCGGACAAATGGCTTATAAACATGCCGACCATCATCTGCGGCAATTTGGATTTTGATTTTAAATTCAGCCCGATGAATTTAATAATGAATAATTAAAGGCAACTGGTATATGTTGCCACACACGTCATCCCATCGGAAGACTTGCGTCAATTAGGGAATTCACAGTAGTAAATAATCTTACATTTACTATTATACAACAACAGCAAATGAAACTTAAACTTCGAGATGAAAAAACAGGTGGAGACCTGCTTCTTTTTAAAGAAGAAGATGGCTTTGACCGTTTGTATTTCAGTCGTGACCGATCCAATAAATACTTTACTATAGCATGGAACCCCGGAGAAAGCCAGATAGTGATCATCGACGGTACAGAATATGAATTTTTGCCCAATAGCTTGGTTACCCTTTTATTCGATCAATCATTTAGTTTTGAAAGGCCCGCGGATATTGTTGCCTGGCAGTTTAACCGTGAATTTTACTGTATCATTGATCATGACAGTGAAGTGAGTTGTGTGGGTTTTCTGTTTGGAACGACTGACCATTTATTTATTCAATTGGATGAACATGCACAGCAAAAACTAAAGTTGTTACTGGATGTTTTTATTGAAGAATTTAAAACATCCGATAACATTCAAAATGAAATGTTGCTTGTGTTGTTGAAGCGGCTCATCATTTATGTAACAAGGTTAGCAAGATCTGAATATGTACCTATAAAAAAAAATACAGGAAGAAAAATTTCATATCATCCGAAAATTCAATTTGTTAGTAGAAAAAAATTTTCGTTCAGAACACTCGGTAAGTTTCTATGCCGGGGAATTGTGCAAGTCTCCAAAAACTATCTCCAATCTTTTTGCTATTTATAACCACAAAACACCTTCGCTGGTTATCCAGGAGAGGGTATTGATCGAAGCAAAGCGGTTGTTATCTTACACCGAAAAATCGATCAAGCAAATTAGTTCTGAATTGGGCTTCGAAGACGTGTCGCACTTTTCCAACTTTTTCAAAAAATTGGCCCTTTCATCTCCGCTCGATTATAGAAATGCTGCTGTAATTTCAAAATAGGGAAATAATTACAATTAAACGGGAAATCCATGCATTAACCAGCCCTTCTTTCCATTGCATCTTTGTATCGTTGATTCAAACAAAAACTTCAACACCAATTATCATGGAAAAGAAAACATTAAAAAACAAATTGAAAACTGGCTTATTAGCTGCAACAATTGCTTTATCAGCCACAACAGGTGCAACTGCACAAACCGTTAAAAACGTAGTATTGGTACATGGTGCCTTTGCCGATGGTTCGGGGTACAAAGGGATCTATGAAGTACTTACTAAAAAAGGTTATCATGTGACCGTTGTACAAAATCCATTGACTTCACTGGAAGACGATGTTACTGCTGCAAAACTGGCAATAGACGAGCAAGACGGTCCCGTTGTTCTTGTAGGACACTCATGGGGAGGCGCAGTTATCACTGAAGCAGGAAATGATCCTAAAGTTGTAGCGCTGGTGTATGTTGCGGCCTTTCAGCCCGACAATGGTGAAACAGCTCTGCAATGGTTCCAAACAATGCCTCCTGCAGCGGAAAATGGCGTATTGCCTCCTGATGCCAAAGGAATTGTTTACTATGACAAAGACAAGTACCATGCTGGTTTTTGCGCAGATCTAAGCAAAGAAGAATCAGACTTCATGTACGCATCTCAGGGATCCTTTTATGCAAAATGTTTTGTAACACCAATAACACATGCCGCATGGAGAGATAAACCAACCTTTGGTGTTGTTGCAACCGAAGACAAAAGCATCCAACCGGATATCGAACGTAATATGTACAAACGTTCCAATACAAAAGTTACTGAAATAAAAGGCAGTCATGCAGTATATGTATCACAACCTGAAAAAGTTGCTGATGTAATTATAGACGCAGCTAAGAGTGTGTCTGCAGATAAATAATGTGGCAATCATAATACATAATAAAAGAACTCCATTTACGATAAGTAAATGGAGTTCTTTTATATTAGGTTAGCCTTGGTTTGTTCTGTCAATAAAAAACTCCCACAAAAGCGGGGAGTTTCAAAATAAATATCAAGTATATATTACTTAAGCGCTTCGATCTTCTTCACAAAATTAGCTTTAGGTTGTGCACCTACTAATTTGTCGACAACCTGCCCACCTTTTACGAAAAGAATTGCAGGAATACTTGTAATGCCATAGTTAACTGATGTTTGCGGATTGTGATCCACATTTACTTTTCCTATGTTTACTTTTCCTTCGTACTCTTTAGATAATTCTTCAATAACTGGTCCTATTGCGCGACAAGGTCCGCACCATTCTGCCCAAAAATCAATTACTGATAATTTATCTGAGTCCAATACCTTTTCCTGAAAGTTTACGTCTGTAAATTCTGTTGCCATGATTTATATGTTTTTAAATTGTCTTTTTGTTAAGAATCAAATTTACATCCAAATTATTGAATGTGTTGTAATGACATATACACAATCTATTTGGCAGTGTTAATTTCGGCTGAGATGCTATATAGTCATTATTTTTACAAAATAAAGGTAGCCAAACCCATGCCACAAGAACTTACGAGTTTTGGAACAAAATAGTTTTTTACCCGGTGGTGACACTTACTTCGATATCGGGATTTTCGTTTAAGAAAACGGCCATATCATCGTTCATAGTAAATCCTTTTTCCAACGTGTACATGCCCACTTTGAAATTGTTGCGGGTATCAACAATATTAAATTTGATAGAAGTTTTGCCCGGGTTTTCTTTGATGTTCTTTTCTATGAAATTTACAAAGTCTTCTTTAATGAATTGCGGTTGTATTTCTATTGATACTTGTTTGGTTAGTAATGGTTTTACCGTATCCAGCAAGTGTAATTTTGACAACTTGAATTCGTATTGATCGCTATTGTATCTTGTTTTGAAGCCGCCTTCTACCAAAACGATCGTGCCTTTTTCCAGGTACTCTCTATATTTCACATAATCTTCGCTCCAAAGCATGAACTCGCTTTTGCCACTGTAATCTTCGATGCTTAATACACCGAAGTTTTTACCTGTTTTTGTTAAACGATGTTGTGCATCTACCACCAAGCCTGCCACGCGGAATTGTCTGCCGGGGTTTGGGTGCATATTGACAGCATTTTTAAATTCATTGTATTCTGCCAGTGGTGTAATACTGTAATGCTTCATCTCAAATTTAAAGTTGTCCAGTGGATGCCCGCTCATGTACATGCCCGTTACTTCTTTTTCATAATCCAGTTGTTCAGCCAGTGGCCATGGATCACAGATGGGTAATTTAGGTGGCGTGACTTCCGGCATCTGCATATCACCGAACAATGTGTTAGCTGAACTGGAAGCTTGCGATTGAAAAATGCTTCCGAATTTCAATATCTTTTCAAGTCCTTGCGCATCGCCAGGTACCTGGTAAAAATATTGTGCGCGGGTTATATCTTTAAAACAATCAAATGCACCGGAATAAGCAAGACTCTCTAAAGATTTTTTATTAGCTGCTCTCTGGTTGATCCTTTTTGCCAGATCATAAATAGAAACGAAATGGCCGTGTTTGGTTCTTTCTAAAATAATATTTTCAATAGCATTTTCGCCCACACCTTTTAAGCCGCTGAAGCCAAAACGTATTTCGCCTTTTTGATTTACCGCAAAACCATTTTGTGATTCATTGATATCTGGTCCGAGTACTTTTAATCCCATGCGTTTGCATTCTTCCATGAAGAAGGTTATCTTATCGATGCTGCCTGCATGGTTCAATACAGCAGCCATGTATTCACTTGGATAGTGTGCTTTTAAATAAGCTGTTTGATATGCCACAACAGCATAACAAGTGGCGTGAGATTTATTGAAGGCGTATTGGGCAAATGCTTCCCAATCCGTCCATACTTTTTCTAAAATATCTTTGTCGTGTCCTTTAGCAGTAGCACCGTTAACAAACTGTACTTTCATTTTATCCAGTACCGCTTTTTGCTTTTTACCCATCGCTTTACGCAATACATCGGCATCACCTTTACTGAAGCCTGCTAGCTTTTGGGAGAGCAACATCACCTGTTCCTGATAGACAGTAATACCATTCGTTTCCTTCAGGTATTCTTCCATATCTGCTAGATCGTATACTACCTGTTTCTTGCCATGTTTACGATCGATAAAATCGGGAATGTAAGACATCGGTCCGGGGCGATACAAGGCGTTCATCGCAATAAGGTCGTCAAACTTGTCGGGTTTCAGCTCGCGCAAATACTTTTGCATACCGGGACTTTCAAACTGAAATGTACCGTTGGTATCGCCTTGCTGATAAAGTTTATAGGTCTGCTCATCATCTAAAGGGATATCATCAATAGCTATTGTAACTTCATGATTTTCTTTTATTAAACGCAAAGCAGTCTTCAGGATACTCAGGGTTTTTAAACCCAGGAAGTCCATTTTGATTACACCCGCTTCTTCAATGGTATTACCCTCAATTTGGGTTAACCAAAGTTCGGATTCTTTAGAGGTTGCCACCGGTAACAGATCGGTCAGATCTTTTGGAGCGATGATAATTGCCGAAGCATGGATACCGGTATTACGGACGGAGCCTTCTAGAATTTCTGCTTCATGAAGTATCTTACTGTTAAGATCTGCACCATTATAGATCTCTCTTAGCTTCTTTACATTTTCTGCATCATCGCCTTGTAAACCTTCTTTTTCTTCTAAAGATTTTTCGGTGCTTTTTGTTTCTTTTGCTTCTTTATTTGTTAAAGGCGCATGTAATAATCTTTTCAGATTAATACCCGGACGCTCGGGAACTAATTTTGAAATAGCACGACTTTCTGCCAACGGCAGATCCATGACTCTTGACACATCCGCAATGCTAGATTTAGCAGCCATGGTACCATAAGTGATGATCTGTGCTACCTGTTCCTTGCCGTATTTTTTAACTACGTAGTCGATCACTTTTTGTCTGCCTTCATCATCAAAATCCGTGTCGATATCGGGCATTGACTTACGCTCCGGATTTAAAAACCTTTCGAATAGTAAGTTGTATTTGATCGGATCGATATTGGTGATGCCTATGCAATACGCTACAGCACTGCCTGCCGCAGATCCACGGCCAGGTCCGATGAATACGCCCATATCCCGGCCTGCTTTAATAAAATCACTTACAATTAAGAAGTAGCCCGCAAAACCCATTTCACGGATGATGCGCAATTCAAATTGTAAACGTTCTTCACTTTCCGGCGTTAATATTTTGTAGCGTTCTTTGGCGCCGCTCCAAGTTAAATGCTCCAGGTAATCATCCTGTGATTTAAAGTTAGAAGGCACTTCGAAGAATGGTAATAAGATATCTCGCTTTAAATTCAACAGATCAACCTTATCAACTATTTCATTCGTATTATCAATCGCATCAGGAATATCGCCGAAGAGTTTGGTCATCTCTGCCGTGCTCTTTAAATAAAACTGATCGTTGGGAAATGCAAAGCGTTTATTCTTCGTCATTACATCATCATCACTAAATTCACGAAAGGCTGGGGTAGACTGCTTTTCGCCGGTATTGATGCATAACAGAATATCGTGCGCATTAAAATCCTTCTGATCCACGTAGTGAGAATCATTCGATGCAATAATTTTTACATTGTATTTTTTAGCAAACCTCAACAATACTTCATTCACTTTTTCCTGATCGGGAATGCCGTGTCTTTGTAACTCTACATAATAATCTTCCTGGAAAATATTCAGCCACCATTTGAATTCATTTTCGCCTTCTTCTTCACCTTTTTTTAAAATGGTTTGTGGTACCAATGCACCCAAACAACAAGTTGTGGCAATTAATCCTTCGTGGTATTTATTGATCAGTGCTTTATCAATACGCGGATATTTAGAGTACATTCCTTCAATATATCCGAGCGAGGTAAGCTTTACTAAATTTTTATAACCAATTTCATTTTTGGCCAATAATATCTGGTGATTGCGGGGGTCTTTTTCATCTTTGCTGAATGTCTTTCTGGTTCTGTCAGTAGTAATATAAAACTCACATCCTACAATAGGTTTTACTTTTAAAGTGCCGTCATCATTTTTATTGTTGTAGGCCTCTTTAACAAACTCAAACGCACCAAACATATTACCATGATCACTAATGGCTAATGCGGGCATACCATCGGCAATAGCCTTTTTATAAAGGTTTTTGATAGAGGCGGCTCCATCCAATAGTGAAAACTGCGTATGTACGTGTAAGTGAGAAAACTTCATATTCTTTCTGTTCTGATCTAACCTTTTAAAGCGCTTTTATTTAAAAAAAGAGCTATTTACAAATATCGTTAACAATAACCTCTATTTCTAATCCGTTTTTACACATGATGTGCAGTTTTACACATCTGTTAGCATTTGAAAGGGGCAATTTTTATAGAATTGACCTTACCTTTGCCGTTGTATTAAAATATATTTATAACTGTAGTAGCGTACAGATCAAATAATATTGATGAAAGACTTATTTTTTATTACGATCTCCGTTGCCATTTTTTCTTTGGCGCCTGTATGTGCCCAAGCGCAGGATAGTACTAAAACTGATTTGTCAGCCAATACAGTCAAACCTAAAACGAATCCCAAATTTATTGAGAATATAGAACTGGATCCTGAAGCTCCGGCACCCAATGATTATAGCGGTAGCGAAATGGTTATGCCTGCCAAAAAGGAGACAGAGATTATTACTGTTACAAAAAAGGAAGATAAAGTTTCTTCTGTGAACTCTGTGAGTAGTGCTTCTGATGATGCTTACCTGGAAAATTGTTCCTCTTTACAATTCAAATATGCGATACTTACTGATCAGGATGTTGAATTAGTTAAGGATACTGCATTATATGAATTTATTGATAGTTGGATGGGCACACCTTACATGTTTGGCGGTAGCACTAAAGATGGTGTTGATTGCAGCTCTTTTACTTCTACATTAATGCAGCAAATATTCAAATTATCAATTCCGCGTACTGCCAAGGAACAATATGATGCCTGCGTACGAGTTCATAAAGATGATCTGAAAGAAGGCGATCTTGTCTTTTTTAATACGATGGGCAAAAGACACGGCGTCAGCCATGTTGGTGTTTACATCGGCAACAATTATTTTGTACACAGCTCAACCAGCAGTGGTGTAATGATCAGTAATTTAGATGAAGATTATTTCAGCGCAAGGTTTGTATCTGGAGGAAGATTGAATTAATCTTTTCTCAATCCCAATTTCTTCTGAAGTGTGAACCATACCGGCATCACATCATCTGATAATTTCAATAATAAGGTCCCCGCAATATATATTCCTATAAAGAAAGTGCTTCTTATTACCAATCCCCAAAAACCATGGAAATTCTTCAGTAAAAAATAGCAACAATAGTAACAAGCTATACCCAGTAATATCGTGTATAATGTTGCTGCAGTAAAAGGTTGCAGTTTAAATTTTTTCTTCAGAAACCAAAAGCGAAGGGCATTATAGACTGTAAAAGAAAACAGGTTAGCAATAGCGGGACCTATTACGCCGAAATAATATTTAGTAAGTATATAATTTAATGGCAGCGTGATCGCTAATAATATCAGTCCTGTAAAAAAATCAAATCTCCAGGATGTAGAAGTTCCGATGATCTGTGAATTAACGCCTGTTCCCATATCAATGATACGCATCAGGCCAATATAAAAGAAGATCCATTTAGCATCCTGATAGCCGGCTTGCATGTGAAATGTAGGAATGGCATCTGTAAAATTCAACCAGATCAATGCAAATACACCCACAGCAAATATGAGTTGGTTGATAGATGATTGTGTATAGATCCTTTCGATCTTTTTTAAGTCTTTGTCTTTCCATGCCTGCGATAAAGCACCTATAGAGGAAGATATAATGCTTCTTTGCGGCGCCTGCATAATACTACCAACATACAAAGCAAAAGTAAAAACGGCTAATTGTGATAATCCATCTTTCAAGACAGAAGCAATTAATACCTGATCAAAAATACTGGCGATCATATATACTAATGATCCCCCGTAAATGAAGGAAATAAGCGTTAGGATTTTTTTGAAGAATTTCTTTGTTACAATACTTACTTTAAAAGTAAAATGTACTTCACCCTTTATTAAAAGATAGGCCAATAAAATAATGGCAAGTGCGAGATATTCGAAAGAATATAGTTTGATGAACATATCAAACCTGGCAAGAATACCAACAAAAGTAAGCACGATCAATATAGTAGTAAATATGCGAAACTGTACTTCACGCAGGAAATTAGTGAAGACAGATTTTTTTAACTGCCACGCATAGCTTTCTAAAATAGAGAATAATGTAAGGCCCAATCCAAAAGGGAATATCCAGTAATAATATTTTACAAAATCGGGAGAGTTTTGTCCGAATTTTCGAATAACAATGTCTTTGAAATAGATGCCCGCAATGGTTACAAAACAAAATCCTATTAAAGATATAAAGACCGACCATGAAAAAATATCGCTTCTTTTTTTATCGAGGTTATCATTATAATAAG